>JBGPSS010000101.1:0-3990 GCA_041490225.1 Hadesarchaea archaeon | reverse complement strand
TCTCTCGCAAGTGGAACGCGTGCTCTATGAAACGATTGATAGCAGGATAAAGGAACTCGAGGCAAATGCGCCGTCGGTCAGCGAGTCGGCGTCTTCACTATGGGCAGATATCTACCCGAGTCTGGTGAAAATGTGGAAGTCCGGACCTTTTCGGGCAAAGATGGATCAGTTGCAGGAATTGATGAAAAACGGTTAAAGTTTTTATGTTCCGGAGTGTTTAGTACCTTAGTTCCGAATAGGAACTAATTATTTCCTAATCGGGGCTAAGGGAAAGGGGACTCAAGCTTTTTATAGTCCAAGCGGCATAAGCTAATCATGGCAGCTCGGAGGTTCCGCTATTTTGTCAGGTAGATTGGGCGAGCAGATTCCCGATTTTTATGTCCCCCACAACGGCAAAAGGCCGATCGGGAACGCGTATTATGAGAGAACGGTAGAGCCGGAAAGGATACTCGCCACGTGCCCAGTGTGTGACCAGCGGTTCTACAAGGGTGGACTGTCTCACAATCGAAAATATTGCAGTAATAAGTGCGGATTCCATGTATGGAAGTATGGTCTGGAGGAGGCCAAGCGAAAGTACAAGAAATTCGCCACGAATCTTATTTTGGACCAAATAGCGGAATGCATAGAAACTTCCAGGCCATTCGACAAACTTATTAAAAAATTAGTGGTAATATGCCCTCAATCCGGATCGAGATTCCAGACCAGTTCACATTAGAAAAAGACGAAGAAACTGGGAAGGACGAACCCGTGCCGTCTAAATGGAGAGACAGCATGAAAGTGTACCTCAACGACCAGCTGATGACCGGCGTTGCGTCGTTTTTCTTGGCCATCTGCGAGAATTACAAGTGGCCGATCTTCAAGCTCAATGGCGTGAAGGTCGCGGACATCCCGGAGATACTGAAAGGCTAGCGTCTCCGCTTCTTCTTTTTGCCTTTTCCTCTGCACATTGGAACCACCAAAAAAAAAAGAAATTATTTGAGTGTTTCTTTGGCGTCTGCCAGGCGGTCCACGAGAGTCTCGTTGAATGCTTTGGTCATGTTCTTCTCCTGCGTCACGAGGTCGAGCTTGTGGTTGAGCTCCACGATTTCGTCCGCTTGTTCCTTGGCGTCGCTGCCTGCGATCTTCTGGTACGCAGCGATACCAACCACAACGATGCCGCCGAAGAGGATGGAGAGGAAACTCCTCAATTCCACAGACACTGCAAAGCTTCCAACTCCAGAATAGATGAGTTGCAGGAGAGGCGTCTGGATGAGAGCGAAGAGCGTCGCAAATATCCCGATGATGAGCTTCCAGTCGCGCTTGCGGTTGTAGTATTTCGTGCACGCCGGGCAGACGCTCTTGGCGTCGTACTGCTCGAACTTCTCTCCACACAATTCGCAGACTGTTGTTTTCAGTTCAGGATCTTTGGAGGCGTTCAATGTCTCCGGACTTATCTTACCCTCCACAAACTTCAACCGTTCCTCCAGATTGCAGATAATCGTACTCTGGGCCGATAGAACCTGGTCGATTGTTTGGGATTGCTCCTTCACAGCTTGCGCTGGCGGTGCTGGCGTTTCTGACATTTTTTTCTCCTTTTTTACTTTTTTTTTAACTTCCTCAGGTCCCACGAGAGATAGTTTGTCCCGTTGGAGAGACCCATGCGTTTGTTTGCTCGTATTTCGTCTTCAAGGTCTTCAAGCGTCATTAAACACACTCCTTTATGCCCAAGGGCTGTTGTATGCGACAAATGTGCCCGTTGATCCGCTGTCAACGAAAAGGTACGGGGCATCGGTGTAATTTCCCAGTATTTTGTTGTAGTAACCCGTGCCGGTCCTATAACGGTAGGCGAATTTCCATTCTCCAGCATCTATGAGAATCCTGTTAAAGTTGAAGTTGACGTTTGATGTGGTACTAGCTTCAAAGGCTCCAGATTCCGCGTGAGTGGAAGCGCCCGTATTTACGTGTATGTAGTTGTGCTCAGTCGTGCAGTGCGCTCCGGTAGTATTAATAGCGGTAAATTGGCCGTAAGTAGCCAATGAGACAGTCGCCTCAATAGAACAGTAGCATATACTAACATTTGTCCCAGTTATATTGATTGCTGCGTTGTAATTTACGGTGTTGGTGTATGTAAATACAAACGTACAGTGCGTGATTGAAGTAAATGTTCCTGATATGTATATGGCGTTATACCAACTACCGTTCAACGCACATGCTGACGAAGTTATATTGCTGTTCATAATGGTGCAGTAATTTCCACTGATGGTAAGTACGTTGGCTCCCATCGTGAACTCGCATCTATCGAATGTGGTGTTGGTTCCTATCGATATGCTTGTGGAGGGTGTGATCTTTACTCCAGAAATAAAACATCCCGCGTAAATTGAAGAAAGTTTTACGGAAGTAATATCTTTCCCGGCTCCGACGATGGTAACTTGTACGTTGATAGCTTTAGCTAATGTGGATGTAAATGATCCCAAGATGTAGATGTAGCCGGAGGTTAATGCTAAACCTTCCCATTCCTCCAACGATGTTATCACGACAACGTGCGTTCCTAAGGATACTCTGCTTGCACCTGCTGTTGAAATACCAAGAGCACTCAAGGTACTGGCTACAGTTAGCGATCCTCCAAAATTTCCGAGTCCTCCAAACCATCCGGCTCCACCAACACCAATGCCACCACTCGCAACGATATCTCCTGTAGCAACTGAACTTGAAGCAGCACCGCCTGATGTTTTTATCTTTCCGGTAAACGTTTTTTCTCCAGCGATAAATTGAGTCCCAGTTGTTATAGCTCCCGGATGAGTCATATCTGTCGGCTGCAAGCTAATAGCTTGTCCGGAAACAGACATACCTTTGGCATCTGGAGTCGAGCCGAAATCACCTATTGTGGCGTCAACTGTATTTACTCCCGAAATACTTGCTCCACTTGCGATGTTTGACGCTTTGACAGCTCCACCAGCATTAATTGCCCCTTCGACACCGACACCGCCTTCTACTATTAAAGCTCCGGTATCCTTGTCGGTTGATGGGGTGATATCGTTAATTTGGATTTTGTTTGTAAAAGTGGCAAGACCGGTTACTCCCAAAGTTCCTCCTACGAGAGAATTTCCACCGAGAGTCAGGCTGCCAGTAATCTCGTCATTTCCAATGATCTTGTGATTTCCAAGAAACTGTTGGGAGTACCAGTCGAACTTCACTTGAATGTCCAGCAACGTCCCTCCAGAGTTCATGCAAATTGGGAATCCTGTGCATGAAGTGAGTGGAAGTGTGGTCGTATCGGTCTTCGCCAACACGCCGAGAGTGGTCACGTAAAAGTACTGGTTTGCCGTCAAAGATTGTGCAGAAGCTCCTTCGCATCTGACTATGGAGTTTCCAATCATGCAGTACCCTGCAGTAATTGCGATGCTACCAACGGTTCCAGATGGTGCTAGTCCTTCCAACTTAAAACGCGCCACCATTTTTGAAGTACGTACCCTTTCTCTATACGCCGCAACGTTAAAAAGATTCGAGTTCGCTTTATTTTTACTGCTGGCCGAATTTAAGTCTGCAAAGTCAATTTGGTAATCTGAGGAAACCATTTACAGCACCTCCACCTGGTAGTACATCTTCAAGTTTGTCCCGTCGTTGTACTTGATCTCGGGGTCGTAATATGCCTGTCCACCTGACTCAGCGTACCACAAACATCTGGCAAACATGGCGTTTGCCCTCTGCGCTGAAACATACTGAGGATTTGCTGCTGGCGGTGTAACTGACAAGAACAGTCCAGCTTCCTGGATGTGCACGGTTCCAGTTCCAAAGAGACTGGCATCGAAGGTAATTTGGGCCAATACCGTCGAACCGTTCCTGGTGATTGTGGTTATGCCCGCGCGCGCCACTTCAGAAGACAAACGCCAATCATCTCTATCCACACCAGTCCAATCGGCTCCAGTCACAGGGATGGGACTTCCATTCGTTGGTCCAACAACACCATCGTTGGTATCCAGGGAAATCCCAACAGCTCCGTGGGTTATTTCC
>JBGPSS010000100.1:0-4025 GCA_041490225.1 Hadesarchaea archaeon | reverse complement strand
CTCAATCTTCAAACAAGGATTACCTGCTCGACTGGTCCCACTTCCAGATAATGGTGGATGTGCTTGGGGCGAAGGGGATAGAACCAGATTCCGATAAAGCGGTGTTCGAAGACGTCGATGTCACAACTTCCGTTGGAGGCGTACCATTGAAATTGCCCGTGTTCACCGCTGGCCTCGGCTCAACTGCCGTCGCAAAATCGCATTGGGATGGCCTCGCGGTCGGTGCGGCGCTGGCTGGAACCATGCAAGTGATCGGCGAAAACGTGTGCGGGATGGATCCAGAATCCAAGCTTCAGGGCGGCAAAGTCGTGCACTCGAAAGACATGGCGTATCGCGTCAAGAAATATCGAGAGTTTTGGGATGGTAAATACGGCGATATCGTGGTTCAGACGAACGTTGAGGACCAGCGGCTGGGCGCTGACACATATGCCCTTTCGAAGCTTGAAGTCAACATCATCGAGCGGAAGTGGGGGCAAGGAGCTAAGGCGATTGGTGGAGAAGTCAGGGTATCCAACATCGATGAGGCAAAAATGCTGAAAAAGAGGGGATACATCGTTTTCCCTGATCCAGAGGATCGCGTGATTCAAGAGGCACACAAGAATAAATTCTTCAAAACATTCGAGCGCCACAGCAGGATTGGAATGCCCGAGAAAAAAGGGTTTGTCGAAGACGTCGAGCAACTTCGTGAACAGGGGGCCAAAAAAGTGTTTCTGAAAACCGGCGCTTACCGTCCGGCCACGGTTGCGTTCACCATGAAATGTGCATCTGAAGCGAAGATCGATCTGATAACATTCGATGGAGCCGGTGGTGGGACCGCGATGAGCCCTGTGCCAATGATGCAGGAATGCGGCACACCGACGGTTTACTTGGAAGCCCAGGTGTTAAAGTGCGCAGAAATTTTAAAGAAAAAGCGCAAACACGTTCCAGACATCGCGATGGCCGGCGGTTTCGTGAACGAAACTCAAATTTTCAAATCGATTGCGATGAGCAACTTCGGCAGCGGTCCATACGTCAAAGCGATCGCGATGGCGAGGGCCCCTGTCACCGCGGCTATGAAAGCCTCCTACTTTGTGGAGCTGGCGAAGGAAAAGAAATTGCCAAAAGCGTTCGCCGACTATTATGGCACCGAGCCCGAACGGTTCTTCATAGCAACTCCTAAACTCAAGGAAATGTACGGCAATCGGTACACCAAAATACCATTCGGTGCAATCGGAGTCTACACCTATTATGCCGAGAGACTCAAGTCTGGCCTAAAGCAGCTTTTGGCCGGGAGCAGGAAATGGAAATTGAACCTCATCGAGCGGGAAGACATTGTGTCACTGTCAGAAAGGGCAAAAAAAGCCACCTGCATCCCGATGGTTGAAGAAATGGAAAGCGATGTGATGGAAGAAATTTTAGGTGCATAAAGGAGGGCAAAGACCAAATCTGTCGAAGAGTTGGCAAATATCGTGATTGACGAGATAAGGTCCATCGAAGGTGTAGTTGGGACAGAAACTTTTCTCATCGCTGCCCCATAGTCAACTATGTTTTTAGATTTGCCAACTTGACATTTTGTTAATATTGAAAAAAGGCTATAATCGGCGTTCCTCAAAATGCCTTCGCCAATATCCCATTGGCCTCTGTCAACATCTCTTTGAAATCGTCCTCTCTCAAAGCATTTCCGAGCCCGATCCCGGGACATTCATCGGATGATCTGAAAATGTAGCCACCATTGTGCTTCTCTACTGCGAACGGGTAGAATCTGCAGAGCAACGGCCTGTGCATGTATATCGAACACCCGCCGCTTTTCAAGAAGACGCATTTTCTGTTCTTCTTCTTCATCACATACTTGAAAGGTTTCGTGTTCGACACAGAAGCAGCGAATCCAGATAGCCGCATCCCACTAATCTTTTCTATTTTCTTGGCTTCCCTGGGTAAAAGGAGGACTTGCCTTTTCTTCTGCGGGGTATCGCCGCAGCACTTTGTGCATCTCAAGCACTCAAATTTCGCATTTTTCGGGTACTTTATCTCAGCCAATCAGATACTTCCATTCCTCAGGCGCCCAAGTGGGCCCAGCCTGCCCTCATCGAACAATACTTGGGCTTGGCTGCTTAAAAGATTTATGTTTCGCTATTTTCTAGGTAGAATGATATTTGCTTCGACCCTAGCTCTTTTGAGGTTTCTCTAAAATTTCCTTGGCTCGGTCGACGCGGATTTTTTTCTCCCTCACCATTTGCTCGGCAATCTGGTCGACCAAATCGCCCGTGGCACCAGCCATGATCGCGATATTCCTAGCATGAAGCCTCATGTGGCCCAGCTGGATGCCCTCGGCGACTATCGCCCGCATGGCAGCGAGATTATTTGCGAGGCCGACGCATGCCATCACCTCGCCGAGCTCGCAAGCGCTTTTAACCCCAAGTATCTTCAAACAAATTTTAGCTGTTGGGTTGGAAGCTGTGGCCCCGCCTATTATGCCGACCGCCGCTGGCAGCTCTATGCGGCCGAGCAGGTCCCCCTCCTTCGTCTTCTTCCATGTCGTCAAAGGTTGATATTTACCCTTTATCGCCGCGAAAGAGTGCGCCCCAGATTCTAGGGCTCGAGTGTCGTTACCCGTGGCATGAGCGACCGCGATGACGCCGTTCATTATCCCTTTGTTATGGGTCGCGCACCTGTATTGGTCCGCGGCGGCAAGCGAGTAGGCTTGGATGATGCCGTCCACGATTTCCTCTCCGCCGAGTACCTCCTTCTGGAAAACGGCCTCGGCCCGAACGAGCCTGAGGGCTGCGAGGTTCGAGATTATCCTGAGCCGCGACTTGCCGCCCGTGATGCGCTCGAGCAGAGGTGAGACGGCCTCGCACATGGTGTTGACCGCGTTCGCCCCCATCGCGTCGCGCACATCCACGATCAAGTGAACCACAAGCATCGGGCCCGCGGGAGTGTCGAGCACCCTCACTTCGATGTCATTCGCCCCGCCGCCGAGGTTCACGAGCACGGGATCTTGCTCGTTCGCCAGTTCGATGATTTCATCCTTGCGGGCGATGATGTCTGTCTTTGCCTTCGTGGTGTTCTTCACATCGACTAGCTGAACCTGCCCTATCATGAGCGGTTCTGAGCTGCTCGCCGTGAAGCCGCCCTTCTCCCTCGCCATCTTCGCCGCGTTCGAAGCTGCCGCGATGACGCTTGGCTCCTCGATGGCCATCGGAATCAGATAATCTCTGTCATTGATGAGGAAGTTTGTCGCTATGCCGAGCGGCAGGCCAACTGTGCCTATAACATTTTCGATCATGCGGTCGGCCTGATCGAGCTTGAGCGCACCCTCTTTCTTTAAAAGGTTGACTTCAGCGCTCGTGAGCCCTGCGAACTCTTTGATGATCCTCAGTCTCTCGTTGAGCGGAAGTTTGTAGAAGCCGGATATATGCGATATCTTAGCCACATCATCACCTAACAAAAATAAAAATCGTTTGAGGGGGTATAAACTTTTTCGTGTCAAGCCGAGAGTCGCTTGATGAAGAGTTTGAATTTGTCGTCGTCGATTTTCCAATCTTTGACATAGCCCTGCGTTCCAACTTCGGCGGTCGCGCACAGCCGCAGGTTTTGCACCCGAACTTCGCGAGTTATGTATTCCCGTTGGGTTCCAAGGAGCTTCAGGTACTCCGCGTTGTCGCTCCCGATCCCGACATCGATGCGTTCCTCCATAGCGAGGTTTTGCTCCTTCCGCATCGTCTGTAGCCGCCTGACAAGTTCTCGAGCCAAGCACTCAGCTTCAAGCTCCAGCGTCAATCGAACGTCGATCATGATTTTTCCAGCGTCCGTCGAGGCCGACGCGAAACCTTCGGGCAACCCCTCCTCGAACTCCACATCGTCCTTCGTCAGCTTCACCTTCTGCCCGACCACCTGGATGCCGAAAAATCCGTAGCGCTCGAGTTCCGCGCGCAACCTCAAGGCCTCCATGTTCTTGAGCGTCTCCTCTACGGCCGACGCGAGGCTCCTGAACCTTTTTGTCAAGTTCTCGGTCTTTGGCTTGCACTTCAGCACGCCGGCAACAT
>JBGPSS010000099.1:0-4112 GCA_041490225.1 Hadesarchaea archaeon | reverse complement strand
TTTGACCCATACGAAAGGTATTTATTAAAACCAACCAAGAAAATCATACACAAAAACAAGGGAGGCACGATACAATGGCTGAGAAGAAATCTGCGGAAAATGTGGTCTTTGTTGGAGTGAAACCAGTGATGAACTACGTGTTGGCAGTGATAACGCAGTTCAACGAAGGTTTCAATGAAGTCGTCCTCAAAGCACGAGGAAAAGCGATAAGCAGGGCCGTCGATGCGGCAGAGATAGTCAGGAATCGCTTCATGTCGGGGCTAAACGTCGGGAGCATAAACATAAGCACAGAAAAGATGCAAGGCGAACGCGGAGAAACCAACGTTTCAACGATCGAAATTACCCTTAAGAAGTAAGCTCGGAAAGGAATTTCGGCCCCTTTCCGACACTTTTATTTTTTAGCACGATATTGTATTGGGGAGTCTATGCGAGCACCTATCTGTAGCGTCTGCCTCAAGAGTGGCATTCTGTGCCAAGGTTGCGGGAATAGGCTGAAAGAGGGCAAGATAACCCAGCTCGATGTGGACGCTTCTCGTGTATTGTACGAGTTTTCTCGAAAAAATCTCGGGCTAAACGCGATTTCGTTCAAGCGCGCGGTCGGTGCGGGGGACTTGATTGTGTTGCTGGTTGGGCAAGGTGAGGTAAAATCGGTGGTCGGGCGAGGCGGTAAGACAATAAGGGAGCTCAGCGAGCGCCTGCGGAAGAAAGTCAGGGCCACCGAAGAGGGGGCCGATCTGCGAAAACTTGCCCAAGATATCCTGACGCCCGCTCGAGTCAGTGGGGTCAACGTTCTATACTCCGGTGGCGAAGAAATGTACCGTGTTCGAGTGCCTCGTAACGACTCGAAACGGCTCCCGGCAAGCGTTGAAACCATCCAGAACCTGCTCACCACGCTAACTAATAAAAGCGTCAAGTTAGTATTTGAGTGATGTTATGAAGTTAGACAGCCTGGGTGACTGGCGGAGGACGCACCTCACAGACGAGGTCTCGCCAAAACTCGCTGGCAAGGAAGTTATCCTGATGGGGCGGGTCGTCGACGCCCGCGACTTTGGGGGAATTAAATTTTTTGTGCTCGCCGACATCAACGGTTCGATCCAAATTACCGCACCGAAGGCAAAAGTGGACAAAAAAATTCTGGATAAAATAGACGCCCTGACCAAGGAATCGGCGGTAGCTGTGAAAGGCAAGGTCGTGGCGGCCAAACAGGCCCCACGGGGCATCGAGGTGGTGCCCGCCGAGATAAAGATTTTGAACCTCGCCGAGACGCCCCTGCCTCTGGACCCGACCGGAAGGGCCAAGGCAAACATTGATACGCGTCTCGATGCCCGGGCTTTGGATCTGCGACGCCCAGAATCGCTGGCAATTTTCAAAATTCGCCATCAAGTGCTCCAAACGTGCAGGGATCACCTCGTCTCCAAGGGCTTCATCGAGGTGAACACCCCAAAAATCGTTGCTACAGCCACAGAAAGTGGTGCCGCCTTGTTCCCAATAACATATTTTGAGCGCGAGGCCTTCCTGAGCCAAAGCCCGCAGCTCTACAAGGAGGTGCTCACGAGCTGTTTTGACAAGGTTTTCGAAATCGGGCCCATCTTCAGGGCGGAGGAACACGATACGCCGCGCCACCTGAACGAAGCCACATCGATTGATATTGAGATGGCGTTCGCGACAGAGGACGACGTCATGCAGATACTCGAGGAATTGGTCTCCAACATCTTCTCGGACGTTAAGAAAAGATGCGCCGATGATCTGAAAATTCTGGGGCGCAAGCTGGAGGTACAAAAAACACCATTTTCGCGGGTGACGTACGATGAGGCCGTCAAAAAATTGGAGCGGGCTGGCTTGAAGATGCTCTGGGGTGAGGATCTATCTACGCCTGCGGAACGAAAACTCGCCGAACTCATGGATGGCGCCTATTTCGTGACCGATTGGCCCTCCGCAATCAAACCATTCTACACCATGCCACGCGAGGACAATCCAAAACTTGCGCATGCCTTCGACCTCATGTACAAAGAGATAGAGTTGGCCTCCGGTGGAACACGTGTGCATCAAGAGGAGCTTTTGGTCAAGCAGCTGAAGCAGAGGGGGCTCAGCCCTGAGCGCTTCGAGTCGCACATCAAGAACTACCGGGCCGGTCTTCCACCGCACGCCGGTTGGGGGTTGGGACTTGACCGCTTGGTGATGGTGTTGGCCGGAGCTGACAACATTCGCGAGTGTGTGCTGTTTCCAAGGGACCGCCAAAGACTGACTCCGTAACTACATCAGCCCTTTGAGTTTCCACAAAAGCTTCGGATTGACCTTCGTCAGCACCTTCAGCATGTCGGTCAGGCTTATCTTGTCGAACTCGACGCCTTGGAGGGCCTTCGCCAATTTATCGAGCTCCTCGTCGGACATGCTGAGCAGAACATCCTTGGCCCTCAAGTAGCGCTCCAGCCTCTTCTCCATCTGCTTGCGCCAGCGCTTTTCATACTCCATGAGCCTTTTCTCTGAAACTTCACCCTCAGCCACAGCCTTTGCGGCTACCTCGCCCGCGATATCTCCGGCGCGCATGGCCGAGTCGATCCCGCCGCCCGTCAAAGCGTTGACCTGTCGAGCGGCATCACCTACAATCAACAGATTATCCTTGACGGTCTTTGGTATCGGACCGCCGACCGGCACTCCACCGCCATTTATCTCAATCACTCGCCCCTTCTTGAGCTCGGACCTTGAATCTACGAAATTTTTCAGATATTCGATCGCCGGGCGCCGCATGCGGTCGCCGAGGATGCCTATACCAACGTTCGCCATCTCCTCGCCCTTCGGGAAGATCCAAGCGTAACCGCCGGGAGTAATTTTGCTGCCGAAGTAGAACTCCATGACCTCAGGCGATTTCACGTCGATGCCGACCATCTGAAATTGTGCACATGATTCGATGTCGCCCGGCTTGAGCGCGGTGTTGACGCCAGCCCATCGTGCAACCCTAGAAACGACGCCATCTGCAGCTATCACAACTTCAGCACGAACTTCCATCCTGCCGTCGAAACTGCTCGCCTTGATGCCCGCAATTTTTTTACCATCCATCATCAGCCCATCGACCAGCGTCCCGACCCTCACGTCCGCGCCCGCTTTAGCCGCGAGCATCGCGAGGTGTTTGTCGAAAACTTTCCGGTCGAGGATAAATCCAACTTTGCCATGCACAACAGATTTTTCAGCAATAGAAACTTCGATGCCCGACGGCGAAATGAGCCTGACAGCATTGATCTCCCCCGCTATCCATCGCGGATCTGGCTTGATCCCGAGGTCCATCAGCGGCTCCTCCGCCAGCGCCTCGCCGCACTGGACCGGCACGCCGAGCTCGCGGCGCTTGTCCAGCAACAGAACTCTTGCCCCAGCCTTCGCCGCCGCCCGCGCGGCCATCGAACCGGCGGGGCCAGCACCGACGACTACGATGTCATACTCTTTTTCTCTCAACAGTTATCGCCCCCACGGGACAAATTTTCATGCAGATGCCGCAGTTCGTGCAGTTTTTATCCGCCTGCACTCGAACATCCGCCACTTCGATCGCGTTGACTGGGCAAACGCTAGCACATGCGCCGCACCTTATGCAAACGCCTGCGTCAACTTTCATTCATTCAAACTCCATGAGCGTGCGTTGCGCCTTCGGCGGTTGGATCTTCGCCAACTCTACGGGCAACTCAAGATGCCCGTATTTGCCTCCACCGCCTGGCACCACTTTTAACTGCTGTTCCCTAAATGCTTTAACCATTGCGGCGACCCGTGCACCCGCCACATCCGCGACATCATCGATCGACACATCGATCAAAACTGCTATCTCGCTACCGAAACGCGCGACCAGCTTGCTCCAAACTTCATGGACATCTGGCGCGTGTGCATCATCTTGGCCCAACGCCAGCGCTATCACCTCTGCGAGCGGCGCCACGCGCAAGTATTTTGGTCGATGGAAAGGATGATGAGGCTCGTCGTAATCGGCCAGCTCGTTTACCCTATCCCAAACTCCCTTTTTGATCCAGCCACCGCATTTGTCGCATTTCCAATTCAGCAACTCTGCCTCCTTGAGCTTGAATTGCTTGACGACGTAGTCCCTGTGCGGTTCGTCCTTGCCGAAAAAGATATAG
>JBGPSS010000098.1:0-4124 GCA_041490225.1 Hadesarchaea archaeon | reverse complement strand
CTCAACCCTGAAGACGCCTTCGCCGGTGAGGTAACCTCGTTCGTCGACAGCGAGTCCATTCGCGAGCACGCGTTGGATTCCGAGCTGGCGGGCAATTCTCTCTGCCAAAATATCGATGCCGCCCGTGATCATCGCGAGCTGATAGCCGCGCTTCCTTATCTCCGAAACTACATCTTTGGCGCTCGGCGTTGGCTGGAGTCCATTTAAAATCTTTTCTATCTGAGAGATGTGCGATCGAGGTTGCCAAAGCGAGATGTCGCGGCGCATGAACTCGACGTAGTCAATCTCGTTCCGCTCGTAAGCCCTGAGGTTCGCGGTCGCCTGCGCGTGCGTACCGAAGTGGCGGTGGATGACTCCCCAGCAACTATCATCGTCTATGAGCGTCCCGTCCATGTCGAAGGCGACGAGCTTGTATTTCATCGTGGCACCGATATCAGTTTTTATGCTAGAGATATAATGGCTGTGGGATTAAGGTGCTAGATACAATCTTGATGTTTCTCTTGTCGATGGTGCCCGTGTTTGAGCTGAGGGGCAGCATGACATTAGCGTTAGTTTTTACGAGTATTCATCCAGCGATCATTTTTCTGATATGTGTGGGGCTAAACATTCTAGTTATACCAATTATCTTTGTAGGGCTTGAGCTGCTTGCTCCGCCACTCACAAAGCGCTCGAAAATTATCCGTTCGATATTCGATTGGTTCCGCAGGCGAAGTTACAACCGGAAGTGGGGGCTCGTGGGTCTTGCCGCATTTGTCGCTGTGCCTTTACCTGGTACAGGGGCTTGGACAGGCGCATTGATCGCATATCTGCTCGGGATGAACAGAAAGCGTGCGGCTTTGGCAATAGCTGCAGGGGTCATCGCGGCGGGCATAATGGTGTTGGTCGGGGTCGTCGGCATCATAACGATTATAAAAATATTTTAATGGTGGTAATATTTTTTGTTACACGTGTAACAAACAAAAATAACGACCGCAGAGTTTTTAACCTTCGACAACAAAATCAAATCGTATCACAAATCAAGCCAGTCACGAGTCAAGTTCACCTGGCTTTTGGAAGGGCGTAGAGCCCATGGAAGGAAAAGAAGGAAAGCGGATAGAAGACCTGATTGCCGAGAAAATCGGCCAAAAGGAGGCTTTGTCTATGAAGGAAGACATTGGTACGACCAAGTATCTTATTCATGCTAAAATTGAAGCGAACGGCGTGGTCGAGCGTCCGGATGTAGTGGGCGCTATTTTTGGTCAGACAGAAGGACTGCTTGGAGATGCACTCGACCTGCGCGAGCTGCTCAAGTCGAGCAGGATTGCGCGCATAAAGGTGGACATAAGCTCGGCCCATGGAAAGTCCAGCGGGTCGATCATCATCCCATCCAGCTTGGACAAGGTCGAGACCGCGATAATCGCCGCTGCCCTCGAGACTATAGACCGCGTGGGCCCATGCGAAGCCACGATCAAGGTCGAGCGCATCGAGGACGTCAGGGGTGCGAAACGTAAGTTCGTCGTCGACCGCGCGAAGGAGATCCTCGGGCAGATGGATGCCGTAGCTACGGAGAGCCAAGAGATTTCGGAGATGGTCAAGGAGCACATCCGTGTGGACGAGATATCGGATTACGAGGGGCTACCAGCCGGCCCGGGTGTAAGGGATTCGGATGCAATCATAATTGTAGAGGGGCGCGCCGACGTGCTCACATTATTGCGCTGCGGGATAAGGAACGCCGTAGCGATCGAGGGCACGAGCGTTCCGAAGGCAGTGATAGATATGAGCCGCAACAAGACGTCGACAGCCTTCCTCGATGGGGACCGCGGCGGTGACCTGATACTCAAGGAGCTCGTGCAAGTGACAGAGATAGATTTTGTCGCTAGGGCCCCGCCGGGGAAGATGGTGGAGGAAATGACGAGGAAGGAGATAGTCAAGGCGCTCAGGAACAAGGTGCCAGCTGATCAGGCGGTGATCGAGACAAAAGGGAAGCTTGAGGAAGCCGCGCCGCCACCGGAGAATAGGGAAGAGGGCAATCTCACCAAGCTGAACGCCGCGATAAACGAGCTGCGAGGGTCGCTCAGGGCCCGCTTGTTTGACGCTGGCCTCAACGCTAAGGAGGAGGTGCAAGTGAGGAGCTTGGTGGAAAGCCTCTCGAGGGCCGAGGGGATCAGCGCGGTCGTCTTCGATGGGGTCGTGACGCAAAAAATCGCTGACATAGCTGTGGATAAGAACTTGAAGTATATCGTTGGCATGCGCGTCCGCTTGGACAGGGCGCCGCCTGCGAACATAAAAATATTTACTCCTGATGATTTGCGTCGACGCCAGCGCTAAAGTTCGCGCGACATGACGATGGCTGCCTCGCCATCCTCGTAATAATGCGGGATTTCCTCCCCAAGTTTAAAGCCGAGTTTCTGGTAAAAAAGTTGCGCCGCATCGTTGCTCTTTCGCGCCTCGAGCCTTGCGCTCCTCGCGCTTCTCATGCGCAGGATGTCCAAGATTTGAACCATTAGCGCGGTGCCCACACCTCTTTTTCTATATTCAGGGTAGACGCCTATTGCCATGATGTGGCCACTCGCCCCCCATCTGAGCGTACCGATTAGGTATCCGACGACTTTTCTATCTACCTCCGCCACTAGGAAGCCTTCGGGGTTGGTGATGTAGAGGCGGCTCAGCAGGCTCATGGGGTATGGATCTGGGAAACAAAATTTTTCTATATCCAAAACAGTGCTCATATCGTAAGGCTTGGCACCCCTCACTCTGATGATGTTGTCGGGCATTTTCTTCCCAACTCACTTTTAAGTTATGGGATAAAAAAGGAGTTCTGTTAGGTTGGGGTTGCGACATGCGAGTAATCCACAAAGATTTGAAGCACGAGAAGATCAAGCTCGTTCCTGAAACACTCGACGACCTCTGGCACTTGCAGCACTTGATCGAGGAGGGAGACCTAGTCACCGCTTTGACATGGAGGCGGGAGAAAGCCGAGGCGGACAAAATCAGGCCCGAACGGCTTGAGAAAAAACCGGTGACGCTCTCGATAAGGGTCGAAAGCGTCGAGTTTCACAAGTTCGCGAACATGCTGCGCGTGCTCGGAAAAATCGAGACGGGCCCCAATGTTGGCAAGCACCACTCGCTCGGCGTCGAGCCCGGTTTTATCTTGACGCTGACGAAGAGCTGGTGGCCTGAACATCTCGAGAGGTTGCAGGAGGCGGTCAAGGCGAGCAGGCGCCCCCGCGTTTTGCTCGTGGCCCTCGACGATGAATCAGCGGAGCTCGGACTGGTCAGACAGTATGGGCTCGAGCATGCAGGGATCATTAATTACCCCAGAGTTGGCAAGCGTTACGCATCCAAGGAGCCAGGCGTGCAGAAATTCTTTCATGAGCTCGCCGCGGCAATGGGCAACGTTATGGAGCGCGAGGGCGTGCGTGCTGCGATCATCGCAGGGCCGGGCTTTACGAAGGAGGAATTTCACAAGTTCCTTCGGGAGAGCTATCCAGAGCTTGCTCCGAAGATCCGACGTGACGATATCAGCACAGGAGGCAGTGCTGGGCTCTATGAAATCGTGCGGCGGGGTCTCGTCGAACAGGTTTCGCACGAGGATCGCCTTTCCTTCGAAACTTCGTTGATGGAGCAACTCATGGCAAAAATCGCGAAGGAAGAATCAGCGACGTATGGGAGAAAAGATGTCGCACGAGCGGCAGAGCTCGGGGCCGTTGAAAAATTGTTGATCGTGGATGAATTGTTGAGACGAGAGAGAGCGAGGTTAGACGATCTGCTAAAACAGGTGAGAAAGACACGTGGCGAGGTCATAGTAATCAGCACGGAGCACGATGCCGGCAGGCAACTTCTTTCGATTGGCGGCGTAGCCGCGCTGCTAAGGTTCAAACTGCGCTGAACAAGTTTTATATGGATATATTATGGTGTTTGCTTGGAAGTGAACCATGTCAATCCCGCCTGAGATAGCTTGGCTCGTTCCCATTATCGTTCCATTAATCATCGGCCTGCTCGTTGGATTTTTGATCAAACACGCGATGACGCTGATCCTCGTACTTGGCGCACTCGTGATTGTTCTCGTCGTGATTGGGGCCCTAAGTATAGGTTTCGACGATCTCTATGGTCAGGCGATGAAGTTCCTGCCGAAGCTCTATGAT
>JBGPSS010000097.1:0-4207 GCA_041490225.1 Hadesarchaea archaeon | reverse complement strand
TGGGTCCTTCGCTCCGTCGCCTCGAACGCTATGATGCCCCTGATGCCAGATTTATCTACCGCATCAGCGATCTTATCGAGTACGCCGGTTATCGAATTCTGACCAGAGAACGTATCAGCGAACAAAGTCGCTCCGGTCTTGATGAATTCCAGACAAGCGATCAAAGCGCTCGCGTATGCATCGTCGCGAGTCATCAACTCGTCCATCGGCCACCAAATGCGCTGCAATATCTGAGAAAAATCTGTTGGGGCCTCGATCTTCAGGGGTGCGCCACGCAAAAGCATTCCATAGAGGTGGGTGTGAGAGCATATCAAACCCGGCATTACTATCTTGCCCTTCGCGTCGATGACTTCCTCCGGCTTTCCCCTGACCTTTATGCCACGCCCGACGGCTGTGATGCGCCCATTTTCCACGGCGAGGGAACCATCCTTCAAAATTCTGCGATCTTTATCCATCGTGACTATCAATCCATTCTTTATCAAAAGGTCTACCAACACCATGCCTCCTTGCGACGAATTTAGTGCGGCATATTTTAAAACCTTCGGTGAATGAAAAGGCAAATAAACCCTCCCGTTGTATTCGAGTTAGAGGTTGAAGATGCCAGAATTCCCACTTGCCGCGATGGATAGGATAGTCCGCAAGACCGGAAAAGTTCGCGTTTCTCGTAGCGCCGCTCTCGAGCTGAGCTCCATCTTGGAAGGCTATGCCTTGGAGCTCGCGAAAGAATCCATCAAATTAGCTGAACACAGAGGTGCGAAGACCGTAAGCGAGGTAGACGTTAGAGCGGCTGCGTCTAGAGTACGATCATCGCTGCCTCGGTGAATTTTTTGGTCGATACAGTAATCCGAGACGCGCGCTTGGTACTGCCTAAAGGTATTATTCGTGGAAACCTTGCCGTCGAAGGCGAACGCATCGTCAAAATTGCTAAAACTGGGATACCAAAGGGCGAGAGAGAGATCGATGCGAATGGAAAAATATTGATTCCAGGAGTCATCGATGCCCATGCACATATCTACGACCCGAAGTATTTACATCGCGAAGATTTTCGCCACGGGACGATCGCTGCTGCAGCAGGCGGCGTGACCTGCGTCATCGCGATGCCACTCGACACGCCTATGCTCACACCTGAAGAAGTCAAAAAAACTATCATGGTCGGTAAAAGGGAGAGTTTGATCGACTTCGCCCTTCACTGCGGAAACATGACAACGGAGGCGATCAAGTATATGCCTGAAGTTGCAGCGCTCGGCGTAAAATCATTCAAGGCCTTCACTTGTGCCCCATACCACCTATACGGTGCCTCGATTGAGAAAATGATGATAGTTGCAAAGGAGGTGAAGGGTATCGCGTTCGTCCACGCTGAGGACGATGAGATACTGTGGGCGCAAACTCAAATGTTACACGTGGACGAGAGAAAAGATCCGCTCGCCCACGTCGAAGCGCATCCGAACTCCGCGGAGGCTAAAGCGGTAGAACGCGTCATATCGTACGCTCGCCAAACTGGATGTCACTTGCACTTGGCGCACATCACGACGCGCGAAGGGGTCAAGCTTGTCACACAGGCAAAGGCAAAACGCGCAGATATCTCGGCGGAAGTCTGCCCCCACCACTTGATATTTACGAAAGATGACATGCGAAAGCTTGGGCCATACCTCAGGTTCAATCCGCCTCCGAGGAGCAAACAAGATATCGCGGCGCTTTGGCCAGCCCTCGCCAGAGGCGCGCTCGACATAGTGGCTTCAGACCACGCCCCTGGAACAAGAAAAGAAAAAGAAATTGGGTGGAAAAATATATGGGATGCTCAGATAGGAATCCCCGAGATAGAGACGATGCTGCCGCTGATGTTCAGCGAAGGTGTCATGAGAAAAAGAATCTCGCTAAAGCGCTTGGTCGATGCGATGTGCACATCGCCAGCAAAAATTTTTGGATTGTACCCACGCAAGGGAGCGATACAAATTGGCTCCGATGCCGACCTCGTCCTAATCGATCCTAAAAAACAAACCACCATCAAAGGAAAAAAGCTCCACTACAAGGTCGGGTGGACGCCATATGAAGGACGAAAGATTAGAGGAACGCCGACGTTGGTGATTTCGCGTGGAACCGTGATAGCTGAAAATGGGGAAGTAATAGATAAAGCTGGTCGTGGGAAATTTTTTGCTAGATAAAAGCGCGAGGATTGTCCTCAACGCTTTCTCGCGGTTTTTGGTTTCTTTGTGACTTTGGGGACGGGTGGCGCCTTGCTTTTCTCTTTAACCCGTCCGTATATGCGAAGCGCCTTCAACGCGCGCGAAGCCCTCTCAGGTGAATCGTAGGCGGGCACATTCGTATCCTTCAACACATCATGGACTAACACATAACTCTCTCCGCCCATCGCCACGTCGACAACTGGCTTCTTGAACTTCTTCAGCACCTCGGCAATCGCGCGCATGTCATCGACATCGAGCAAGCTTGACTTCAGCATGTTGATGACCATAACCCCATCGACGTTCGGATCTGCGAGCACGTTTTTCAAGACGAGCTCGTATTGCTTAGCCCTCGCCTCCATCCCCAGATCGATTGGGTTGGCGACATCGATGCCAGGGTATCTCTGGGATATCCCCTTCACAGTTTTCGCGTCAAGTTTCGCCAACGTCAAACCTTCACGATGCATGGCATCCATCGCCAAAACTGCTGGACCGTGAGCGTTGCTGATTATCACTATTTTATCGCCGGCCATCGGAGGCTGTTTCACAAGCGCGTTCGCCATGTCGAGCATCTCCTCGACATCTCGTACGCGTATGGCACGGGCCTGCTTGAACGCCGCGTCGTAAATTCTATCATCCAACCGTGCGATCCCCGCCCTCAATACGACGACCGGCTTTTTCTCAGCCGCAGCCCGCAATGCGTCCACGAACTTCCTCCCATCCTGAACGTCACCCATACCGATGCAAATCACGCGCGTGTCGCTATCATTTGAAAAGTAGTTAATCAACTCTGCCTCATCTACATCTGTTTTGTCGCCGAGCGAAACGAACTTGCTGATGCCGATCCCCCGAAGACGTGCCAAGTCGAGCACCGCCGCACCGACGCTGTTGCTCTGCGAGATGATCGCTATTTCACCCTGCTTTGGCATCATCTCGCGCTCCAAGCTCGTGTTCAGACCTGTACGCGTGTTTATGACTCCCATCGCAGAATTTGGCCCTAGTATCCTGACGCCCTGCTTTTTCGCCTCCAAAAGCTCTGTCTGTTGCTCTCGTTCATAGCTTGGAGAGACCACCATCGTTCTGACGCCCGCGTCCGCGACCTTCTTGACATTCTTGAGCGCTAGGTCTTGAGAGAGAGCAAGCACCGCGAGCTCCGCCTTTCTGTAAACTTTTTTCACGTCTTTGAAGGCGCCCTCCATCTTTCCGCTGAGATCAACGATGTAAGTTTTGCCCTTGTACGTGCGCATGTTATCGACAGCGGATCTGAATAGGGTCGGTGCTGTCCCCACCTTGGTGCCAGATGCACCAACTATCACCACGCCACTCGGCTCGAAGAGGGCCTTGACGCCATCGCCTTTCCTGATCGGCGTCACTTGTTTCGGCACCGCCTTGGGTTTTATCGGTCTCTTCCGTATGGGCTTTGGTTTTATTGGTTTCGTCCGCACGGGCTTTTTCGGCTTCATCGCCACGACCTTGCGCTTCATCGGCTTTGGAACGGGCTTTTTCTTGAATAGCGTTCTAAACATTTCAATCCTCCCCCAGGACTATCCTCGCGTCCACCGCGATCGCACCTTTGCCCTTATCGAAGACGAATACAGGATTTAGGTCCATCTCCACTATCTCTGGCACCTCCGCGGCGAGCTGCCCGACCTTCTGTATGATATCCGCGAGGGCCTCGATATCCGCCGGTGGAGCACCCCGCGTTCCCGTCAGCAATAGATAGCCCTTTACCTCCGATATCATCTCCAACGCATCGTCCCGCGTGAGCGGCGCAAGCCTGAAGCTGATATCCTTCATAACATCCACCCAGACACCACCCAACCCGAACATCACCGTTGGACCGAATGTTTTGTCATGTACCATGCCGACGACCACTTCCCTTGCAGGAGGCACATACTCCTGAACCGTCACCCCCAACACGTTGGCGTTGGGCTTGTTCGCGCGAACGTTAGCCATTATCTCCTCGAATGCATGCTTCACATCGAGCTCAGAACTCAGCCCAACCTTCACCCCACGAACATCGCTTT
>JBGPSS010000096.1:0-4275 GCA_041490225.1 Hadesarchaea archaeon | reverse complement strand
TGTATGAAGGCCTCGTCGCTCCCAGCCTCCTACGCTCCAGGGTGCGTTGTCGGTTGCTTGGTACCAGTTTTCTCCGTCGGATGAGTACCATACATCTTTACCGCTACCATAATAGCCACCGATGACCCACATCTTGCTATCGTAGACGACAGAACTGTGGCCAGCCCGTGTACCCCAGCCTGCGGAGGATGTTGCTTGGGTCCATGTTATACCATCCGTAGAATACCACACATCATTCTTGTATATACCAGAATACCTACCGCCGATGACCCACATTTTGTTGTCGAACACGACAGATGTATGAAGGCCTCTTGCGCTCCAGTCCGCGGCCGCAGTCGCCTGTGAATCCGTGTATGGTAATATAGTGTTTTCCCAGCTACTAGTAGAACTCGCGGATCGGTTGCCATAATAAACGTAAATAGTATTGTCGATATTTTCCCGTCGCTTTATCCAAACGATAGTGTTATCTTCTGTATAGCTTTCCACCCAGTAATTCAGCTCACCCGAATTCTCATTTTCAAAGAAACGAACGGAAACATCATAAAATGGCAGCACGATTTTTATGTGGTAATTTTCTGTATGTGTGCCGTTTATTGTGATAGGTCGCCGGTGCTTCCAGCTCGTGTTCCACCAGCCTGAACTTGCTGGAGCTTGAGATGCTGGCGCCACGAGCAGTAGCGGCGCGAGGGATGCCACAAGTATGCCGACCAGCAGTATCGAGCGTTTTTTCATCCTTTCACTCTAACATTGGTTATTTGTCTAAATTAAAGTGCATGTGCTACATGGATCCCATGGGACCAACCATCACTCCATGAGCTTTTTTATCTCCGAGTGAAGCGCCTCAAAACGCCCCAAAGATGGGTGATCATTCCCGAACTCTGTCTTGAACCACTTCACCGCTTCTTCGTACGATATTTCCCGCTTTCTGCTGATCATCTTGTCGGCGTACGTGACGACCTTCTCCTCGAGCGTCCGCGGCATGAAGTCCTTCGCGGGCAGCTCGAGTTCCTTCGCTTCGGCGGCGGGGATGCCTGCGCCGATGTGATTTTCCACGAACTTCGCGAACTTCCCCAGGCCCATTTTGCGTAGCATTTCAGCGCCGACTACACCGTGCTCCACGCCGTGCGTCTTCGCGCGCCCGATGTCGTGCAGTAGGGCGCCCGTGCTAACAGACCTCAAGTTGATGGTATAGCCATTTTTCTCTATTTTTTTGGCAATTTTCATGGCCATTCGTTCGACAGCTAAGCAATGTTGGATGATTTGGTCGGAACAACCTGCGTCGCGAAGCGCGCGCAGCGCCAGTTCTCTGCCGAACAACTAACTCCCCGCGAGGTGCTGCTTGAGCGACTCGACCTGATGTTCGAGGGCGGTTATGACGCTGCTGTTGTCGTATCGGTGCATCTTGGAGCCGCACTTCGGACACTTGAAGTCGTTCTCGACGGCGGTATCGAATGCTACTTTGAAGCAGCTGTTATCGCAGGTGAAATACATGGTGTTGCGCTCCTCCTCGGCCCTCTCTTGGAGCTTTTGTAGGAGCAGGCGCTTGTTGTTGTTGAAGAATTCCTTGGCGCGCTCCGGTTCGATCCGCCAGTAATAGGTGTACCAGCCGCTGCTCTCGTCGCGGACCCTCCTGTAGCCAACGACCCTGCTGTCGTACAAGTCGTACAAGATCTTTCGAACTAGATTGACGCGCATGCCGGTCTTCTTGGCGACATCATCGTCGGTCAACTCCTTGTCGCCTAAAGTAGCGGCTACATCATAGCCGTGTTCGCCGGCGACCCTGGTCAGTATCTCTCGAAAAACTGGATCCTTTTTGAATTTTTCTGCGCCCATTTAGAAATTCCTCCTAGGTCATTTGTTTGTTAAAACTTTGTATTAAAATTTTGGCTTGAGATGATGCTGGATACCCAATATTAGTGTGCCTTTTGAACATTTTTCCATTTTTCACTCGGTATTATCTTAAATTTACCATTTAAATGCTCCTTTTTCAATTTAGAGCCATAAAATAGCTTATCCAACATGACTGCCAGGGCGCCGACCTCTGAGTGGGGCTGGTTGGTCACCGCCACGTTGAAGTCCGCGAGTTCGAATATTTCACCCGGAACTTTCTCAGCACCAACCACTATGAGCATGTCTTTGCCGTGGAGGCGGGGCAGGACGTCTTCGACAGGTAGACCATACATAGTCAAGTGAACAACCGAACCGCCGTTCGAGCGCCAATTTTCGATCACCTTCCTCCAGCTCTCGCCGCTCCTGATGAAAAATGGGCCACCCCAGAGTTCCGTCACCTTGTTTACGCTTCGCTCGACGCCGACGTCCTTTGTCGTGAGAATTATTCCATCTGCTCCAAAAGCCCTAGCCACCAAGGCGACGTGCGTGGTCACCCTCTTGTCGCGCTGCGGCCTGTGGCCGAGCCTGAGGACAACAATTTTAGGCGCTCAATCACCCCTCCAGACATTGGTCCTGATCGCTTCCATCAACTGCGGAATATTTTCGCCACGCATCGCCGAGATGGGCACTATCTCCCCAGGCATCGTTTGAAGCATATCGATTCTTCGCTCGACCTCGGTCGGAGATAGCTTATCTATTTTGTTGATGGCCATGATGACCTTGACTGGATACTCTTTGAGGATCTCTCTGGATACGCGGAGTTTCCTGAGCATTTCGTTTACCGGTTCAGCGACGTCCAATATCAACACCACCAAATCAGCCAGATAGATTTCTTCGAGCGTCGCCTTGAAGGCTTCCACCATCCACGGAGGTAAGCCGTCGATGAAGCCGACGGTGTCTGTGAGCAAGATTTTGCGCGATGCATTTGCCGCCCTGGTCCTGGGCGTCAAAGTGGTGAAGAGCATGTCGTCCACCTCGGCGTTCGCGGATGTGAGGGTGTTGAGGAGTGTGCTCTTGCCCGCATTTGTATAGCCGGCGAGCGCGACTAGTTTGAAGCCGCGGCGCCGCCTGAGCTTCCTCCTCTGCTCGCGTGCCGTTGCCACGGACGCCAACTTGTGCCTGAGGTGGGCCATCCTCTTCTTTATCATGTCGTAGTAAACATTGGCATCATACTCACCTCCACCTCTGAAACCTGGTTGCTCGACCGATCGAAGCGCACGCACACGTTCCTTCACACGAGGCATCTCGTAGCTCAGCTTCGCATATTCTACCTGGAGCTTCGCCTCCGGCGAGCCGGCGCGCATCGCGAATATTTCTAAGATGAGCTGGAAGCGGTCGATGACGTCCACTCCTGCCAACGTTGAGAGTTTGAACGCTTGGGTGGGAGTGAGTTTATTGGAGAAGATAACACGCTCAGCCTTGGAAGTTTTCACGAGTTCGGCGAGCTCCTCGGCCTTTCCTCTGCCGATGTTGTAGGCTGAGTCGGGCTCACGGATCTGCTCGATCGTCTCAACTACCTCGTGCTTGAGCGTCCTCGCGAGCGCGGCCAGCTCCTGCAACGTTGAAGCTTCGCCCCTCTGTCGCCGTTCGGCCAAGATAACTCGCATACTATCGCTCCTTATTAGTGGCTCAAAACCAAAAAGATTGGGGTCAATTTGAAGAAACTGTTGTCAGTGGCATTCGTGGTTTCGCTGGCTTTGGTTGTGCTTGCGCCGCCCGTAAAAGCCCCCACATCGCAAACGTACTATGAACTGATCGAGCTGGGATACGATATCAACACGGATCGAACTATAAATGCAGATGAAAATTACGTTATTTACAATTCCTCTTGGCTGACGTATGCTTATACCATCGGGCGCCAAATTTTTACTGAGGATACCAACAACATCAACATCTGGAGCGACACCCCTGGCTTGAGCTATGATGTGAACAAGGCCGGGGAAAAAACTACAATTACGATTCGTTTTTCGCTCGGCGGCCATGCTAGGTTGACCTATCACATTTCTTATACTGCCAACAATTTGGTCTCCGGTAGCGGTTCGAAGTACGCCTGCGGGCTCGGCGGGATAACCCTCGGTTCGGATGCTTTTCTATACAATAGTTATATCGTCAGGATTCAGGGGCCGAGCGGTTCGAGGCTTTTCACGACGGATCCAGCTGCAGAAGTCGTGGCGACGGATCCACCTACAGTCAGGTATGAGACGCAGCTGAGCGCTCCCGGCAGCTTCGATGGGCTCTCCGCCGTATTTTACACATCGCCAATGTACTACAGAGTAACCATGACTAATCATTTTGTTAACAGTGGTGCGGAAGTATCAAGAAACATAACTTTTGACGCGACGATGTTTGCTTATTCATCATGGCAGTTCGCCGCGTTCGCCGAGG
>JBGPSS010000095.1:0-4288 GCA_041490225.1 Hadesarchaea archaeon | reverse complement strand
ATGGAGCTAAAATCCGGAGATACCAGGAGCTTATTGATAGCTCAATATTGCAGGACCTGATCTTCTATGATAATGCAATCCGAACAGCTAAATCCCTTGAAGATCTGCAACCTGCCCTTAATAAGCTAAATTCAAACAAAAACTATAAATATCTCATGAATGAAAGTGAAAAAGAGGTGAAAAGTTATGGTCATAAAAAAGAGTGGCAAAATCGAGCCTTTCAGCAAGACAAAAATTGTTACGGCCTGTATGAAGGCTGGCGCTACACAGAAGGTTGCGAAAAAGATCGCCGATGGGATTGCCAAGACCGCGACCAATAAAACTTCCACAAGCGAGATACGAGCTGCAGTCTTGAGCAAGCTCAGGAAGGAAAATCCGGCTTGGGAAGCGACATACCTCGCGCATGAGAAAGTGAAGAAAAAATAGGCGCTTAAAAAGGAGGGCGCGGTGGGTGCGAGGGATGGAAATGGTACATAAGGCAAAGAAGAAAAAATCTAGCAAAGTTTGGTAGATGATCGACCTGTTTCTTGGGCGCTTCAAGAATTAGTTTGTGCCGTTTCTTGAAGCGCCCTGGGATCTCCGGTGATTAAATGTTGGACGTTCTATTTTGGACTCTAGCGATATTTTTCGCGAAGCTCACGGACGTTTCGATGGGCACGATGAGACAAATCCTAATTGTAAGGGGGCGGAGGGGGGTAGCCTCAATCTCTGCTTTTTTTGAGATAATGATTTGGATATTAGCAGTAAGCCGTGTGATCACAAATTGGGAAATCTATTCTATGTTCGCCTACGCCCTAGGTTTCGCATCCGGGAACTTCCTCGGCAGCTACATCGAGGAAAAAATTGCGCTAGGCTACATGTTTGCGTACATCGTGCCGAAAAAGAATGTCAAAGAGTTGGCTCAAGTGCTGAGGTCAGCTGGATTTGGCGTCACGCTCATACACGGTATTGGCTTAAAAGGGCCACAGCCCGTCTACAACGTGCTCTTCAGGAGGAGGGACACGCGGCGATTGGTAAACATCATCAAAAAGCACGACAAGAGCGCATTCTTTACGCTGATGGATGTCAGGAGCGAACGCGGTGGCTACATCAGGGCGGTGTCCAAGCGGAAGTGGTAAACGTGCCAAGGTGTTGAATATGCAGGTAATGCCCTTGGAACCCGATATAGAAAGCATATTTCTCAAGTTTCTAATGCGCGATATCACCAGCAACTTCTTTGCTCTTTTGAACCTGAAATTTCACAGGGAAAAAACCAAATTTTGGGTGGCGCTGGAGAAGAATACTAAGATTATGGGATATTTGCTTGAACATGATGCCAGAGTCATAAATCTTAGAGGCGATGTGAGGTGTGCAACCGAGCTTTTGAAAATGACAAGTTTGGTCAAACCAGAGCTTAATGTCGAGCCAGCGCACGTTCAAACAGTTAAGATGTTTTACGAACCAACGAATCCCATCGGTTTCAGCAGGGACAAGGTTAATGTAATATCCGCTATGGAAGTGGATAAAAAACACTTCAAACCGATTATCACATGCTATCCTAAAAAGTTAGGCGCGAACGAGTTTAGTGCCCTCGAGGATCTATATGTAAAATTTTATGAAGAGATGATATTGGGGCGCATCACGCGTGAACAAATCCGAGAAATTTTAAATAGATGTATTAGATGCGGGATTACTTACGGAATTTACGATGGACGTGAGCTGGTTTCCTTTGCCAGCGGCAACGGCACTTTAAAAAATGTTGCTCACATAGCGCCCGTCTATACTTTGCAAAAATTCAGGAGAAGGGGCTATGCAACGTCCGCATGCTCTGCGCTTGTGCGCGATCTCCTTAACAATAATGAGAAGACGATACTTTTTGTCTCTGAAAAAAACGTTGCAGCTCTCAAGGTATATGAAAAGATTGGGTTTGTTAGGACTGGGCACACGTTCTTAACATTTCGGGCTCGCAAGATTGAAAGAGAGGTCGCGGCTTCAGATCAAGTTCCTGGGTCTCTTACCCGTAAATTTTGATAGGTACCTTCTCCTAAATGCGGACATAGGGTCCTAGGCGATTTCGAAGACGTGGATAATTAGTAAAGATAGTAAAGAAAAACTTAACTAATTGACTATACCCAATAACTATGGTTGTTGTATATCGTGGTTAATCTCGGTTGCTTGTGCAAGATGTAAGTTTGGCCTGCAAAGTAGACGAACTGCAACACTTTCTAAGCCCAAAGCATAAGCTCGATCACAAGCACTAGACAAGCAGCAACTATCACAAACGGCATGACAAAAAAACCGTACTTTGAAAATTCCTTAAATGAGATTGGGCAACCCTTATCCATTAGGATTTTCCCCCACATTATCCCAGCAAGAGCGCCAATCATGGTTAGGTTTGCCCCAAAGTTGCTTCCAAGGATCAGTGCAAACATCGAACCTTTCGTGGCCGCCGCAGGCGCGATAAACAGGTTGTTTTGTAGAGTTCTGGTGAATAATATGGTCATCGGCTGATTGTTCATGATGTTCGACGTGAAAGATGAAAGGACGCCCATGATAAATACAGCTAAGAACACGTTCGTAGAAACGGCCGATATAGACGAAGCGAACTTGTCTGTCCAGCCATATACTGAAAGGCTCTCTACCATTATGAATAACCCGAGCACGAATGGAACTATTTTCCACGGTATCCTTGAAGATATCGCCGGAATCCGCGGCATGTAAGAAACAGCTTCTTTTTCTGGTTTATGTGCAGCGAGGATGTGGTATCGCAACAAATCGTGAACAAGCATCACACCAGCAAAGAAGAGTGTTATTGCCCATATAGGAACGTTGATCAAAGGAGACATGCTCAAGGTAAAAAGGCAGCAAGCTAACGTGATTGATCCAAAAATTGCCCCTCCTTTGCTTTTGAACGCGGACTCGGGAGGCGCGGTAGGGACGTGGAATTTTTTGGGTATCCTTCGCCTGAAAATTAGCAATAAAAGTGCGAGGCATGTAACACCTGCGGCGATCGTCGGTAGGACCATCCATTTCGAGTACTCGACGAAAGAGATGTTGTACGCCTGTGCCACGATGATATTTGTAGGATTTCCGATGTAAAGGGCGGCGCTCCAAATGTTGGCGGCGAAAAATTCCGCGATGAGGAATGGAACAGGGTCGACCTTCGCATTTTTGCTGAAATAATAAATTATCGGCGTGAGTGTCAGGATAACGATGTCGTTCGAAGTGAAGATGGTGAGGAAACTGCTGAGCATAAAGAAATACAGGAATAGCCTCCTGCCGTTGCCCTTGGCAGCTTTCATGGCAAGCAGGGATAGGTAGGCGAAGAAGCCGGTCGAGTCTAGCGAGACGCATATGTATGCAAGAGACATGAAGAGGATCAAAATAGCGTAGGGCTTGATTGTCTCAGTTCCGGAGATACCGTTCACTATAGAACTTCCGCCGATAGAGAAAGTGATCGCGAGTAGTGCCACACCGATTATCGGGGCGAGACCGTAGTCGATTTTGATGAATTTTTGTGTAAACGGAATCCTAAAAATCGGGCGTTTCAGAATGAGATATATTACCAGAACAAACGCTAGAATCGGCATTAACGAAGATACGCCATTCAAAGTGCTCACCACGTCCAGCTTTGAACGAGCACCGTCACCGCGGTTTTGGTGCCCCTCTGACGAGAACGACGGTGCAGGGCGCCTTTTTGACCACGTAATCTGAGATACTCTCGGAGAAGTAGCCGAGCACGCCTTTTCGTGGGATGGTGCCGATTACGATGATGTCGCACGCTCGCTTTTTTGCCGTTGAAATGATGGCCCTTTTGACATCCGTGGACTCCACGATTTCAAGGCGGTTGGGGATTCGCTCTTTTTTGAAAAGTTCAACCGCCCAAGAAAATTCCCTTTGAACCTCATTTTCAATGTATTTGCTCAGCTGTTGAACAACATGAAGCACGAACACCTTGGTTTTTCTGGAGCACAGTTTTGTGGCGACTTTTACTACTTCTCTAGATGTTTTGGAAGCGGTCACGCAGACGAGCATTCGCTTATACATATTTGAGGATAAGTGGGCGCGAGATAAAATGCTATCGTTAAATTGGTGCGGGGGAAGGGATTTGAAGCCCTATGGACAGTCATTTCCGTAATTAATGCGCAGGATCGAATTAATGTGCAAGCGGCTGAATAAATGTGCAGACCATAATTAATGTGTAAAGCCCCTTCGTGTATTGCGAGTATTCGTTCCGTCTATCCGAACCGTTTTTGACTTTTCTTCGTGTATTGCGAGTATAAACCATATATGGGCGTTTCGAGTATAT
>JBGPSS010000094.1:0-4320 GCA_041490225.1 Hadesarchaea archaeon | reverse complement strand
GGGATACCTAACGCGCGCGCGTAGCAACTCCATCACACGTCTCGACAACATTTTCATCACCATGATCTTGATGAGCGTTACATCAGAGCCGCTTCAGCAGCTCCCTCGGATTTTCCACCAACACTTTTTCCGCCACCTTTTTGTCTAACCCAGCACCCCTCGCCACGTCGATCGCCGCCTCAAAGGTGAGTAGCTCGTTCGGGCTGTGCGCATCCGTGTTCAGGAGCAGCCCCGCCTTGGCCTCTATAGCCATGCGCGCCACCCAGCCGTTAGTTAGGCAGTGCCCCTTTCGCGCCGACAGCTCGAGGTAGATACCAGCCTCGCGCGCGCGCTCCGCTTGCTCGAGCGTCATTAAACCTGGATGAGCGAGGATGTCTATGTCCGCTGCTAGTGAGGCATCGTTTGTGCCAACATGCACTGGCTCGACGATGGTCTCTCCATGCGCCAACACCAACTCGGCGCCGAGCTTCCGCGCGAGCTTCGCCATCTTAGCCATCGTCTTCACCGGCACATGCGTGAGCTCCGCCCCGGCGATGACTCGAATGTCCATATGACGGTTGAGCTCGGCCGCAACCTTCGCGATCTGCGGCACCACGAATTCGATGTTCGAAAGGTCGACATGATCCGTTATCGCGATCGCCGCATGCCCAAGTTTCTCCGCACGACGGGCCAGTTCGCTCGGCACTAGTTCGCCGTCGCTGAGCAACGAGTGCGTGTGCAGATCTATGCGCTTCATTTTTCCCCTCCATACAATTTGTCGCTGCCGGCGTACTTCTTCCAAACATAATTTCGTTCGAACGTCAGCTCGCTCGGCACCCCCATGCGCTCGAGCACAGCCTGCGCCTCGTCCAAACTCTTCGTCTTCACGAGTTCCTTGGCCACCTTGCTCACGCGCTCGAATATCACCTTGGGGTCGAAGAAGAACGTCACCGCAGACACTGGCGTCAGCGTCACCTTGCGATATCCACCTCGAATCTCCACTTCACCGATCTTCCCGCGCGCAGCTTCCACCGCCAAGGCCGTCGCCTCCGTCTTCGTCTTCTTGATTATCTCATCGAGCACATCGATGTCCTCCGGAGTCAACCCTCGAGCTCCAAGGAGGCCACCGTAGCTGGCGATGCGAGCGACGTTTTTGTTCAACTGTTCGAACCCGAGCTCGCCATCGCTGCCATATCCCAAGACTCCGAGTATCGATGGCACTTTCAAATTCACGATCGCCGCGAGCGTCATGCTGTCCGCGAGCATGCTGTGCAGCCCCTGCTCCGTCCCCTCCGCGAGCACATCGCCGCCGACATCCATGCCCACGAGCAGGTCTATGCCGAGTTTCTCAATCGCCTCGTTCAGACCTGAGATCATGCCCTTCACTCCCTCGTTTGGGTCGACGAGCATCACCTCCGTGCCTAGCACCTCCGCCACCGCAGATTCTGTGAAACGGATGCCCTTCGCCGTCCTCGTATTTGCGTTCGCCAAGCCGACCGTCCTCGAGAGCTTCTTGATCTCGACGATCTCATCCATGCGCCTGGGCCCAGGCTCCGGGTCGATCACGTAACGCTCCCACGTCAGGCCGCCGACGAGCGTGCGCAGCCCGAGCCAGCGAAGGTAGCGAGCCGTCGGTATGGTGCCTATAACATCCCCACCGCCGCCTATGCCCAGCACTAGCGCATACGACGCCTCGTCCGCCAGAGCTTCTAGAGACTTCATCACATACCCCACTAAATTTTGGCTATTTTGGTATATAAATTTTACCAAAAAATCTATTTCGTGGATTTTATTTACTTTAAACAGAAAAGCTTAAATATTATACACAAAAATAGGCATTTGGGAGACGTTTGAGGACATCTGGAGTGGAAAATATGGAATTGGATGCAATGGATCGAAAGCTGCTAAGCATGCTTCAGGAGGATGCGAAGCTGCCCTACGCGAAGTTGGCGAAGAAGCTGGGCATAAGCTCCTCCGGCGTACACAAGAGGATAAAGAGGTTGATAGACGCAGGCGTGATTCGGAGGTTCGTGGCCGTCGTGGATCCCCAAGTCGTAGGAAAGAAGCTCAAGGCTTTCATCGGTGTATCGACCGCCCCGGGCACCTGCGGGGAGGTGATCGCACGGTTGAGCAGGAAGCCGGAGGTGCTGGAGATACATGAAGTCGCTGGCGAACACGACCTCTTCGTCAAACTCATTACAGACGACACGCTGAGGCTGAACGAGCTGCTCCACGAGATGGACAAGATCCCCGGGATAAGTAGCACGAGGACAATCATCGTGCTCAAGACGGAGAAGGAGACGAACGCGATAACGCTAGGATGATATCAAGTCTGATTCGCTTGTCGAATTTATCCTATCAAGTCGGCACTTTGGTTACACAAAAATATACTAAAATTTAACTGTTATGTGGATGGATTCTTTTTTATCATCGCGATATTATTTCGGTGAGTCGCGGCCGAAATCTTGCGCAATTTGCCCAAGCACATCAGCGAACTTCGCGACTTCTTCCTCAAGGTTGTAGTAGTGCACCGACGCTCGAACTGTGCCATCCACACCAAGGTGGCGCATCGTCGGCGCTGCACAGTGGTGCCCAGATCTGACCGCTACATCTGCGATTTCATCAAGCATCGCGGCGACTTGATGATGTTCCACGCCGCCAACGTTGAAGCTCACCACCCCACCACGATGCCCGACATCTTTTGGGCCGTAAACTCGAACGTGCTCGATTCCCGAGATTTCTATCATTTGCTCCGTCAACTTGCGCTCGCGCTCTGCGATTTTTTCAATCCCAATCTCCATAACATACTCACATGCGCGCCCCAACCCGATTATGCCTGGAATATTTGGGGTACCTGCGTCGAAGACCTGTGGCGGTGCGACGAGCTTGTACGAATGCTCCTCGACGCTCTCGACTATGCCGCCGCCCAAGAGCAACGGCTCGAGTTCATCGAAGCGGTCCTCGCGCACGTAGAGGAAACCCGTGCCCTGGGGACCGAGCAATCCTTTGTGTCCGGGGACAGCAAGAAAATCGCAGCCGATGCGCTTGACATCAACTGGCATATGACCGACAGATTGGGCGGCGTCCACCAGGAAAAGCGCGCCGCTGTCGCGAGCGAGCTTTCCTAGCTCGACGATCGGTTGAATGCTACCTACGACGTTGGAAACATGGCTCACCGTCACGAGGCGCGTTTTTTTATCGATTGTTTTTTTGGCTGCGGCTGGCTCGATTAAGCAATCTGGCGTCGCGGTCATGAAATCGAGTTTTACTCCCTCCGTCCGCTCGAGCCTTTGCCAAGGGATGAGGTTACTGTGATGTTCGAGCACAGTCGCGACGACCTTATCGTCCTTTTGCCATTTCATACCTCGAGCAACTATGTTGATCGCTTCGGTCGCATTTTTTGTGAATACGATTTCCTCTGGCTTCGCATTGATTACCCGCGCTATTTTGCCTCTCGCCGCTTCGAACATTTCAGTAGCACGACGAGTAGCGCGGTGCAGGCCTCGGCCGATGTTCGCGCTGTATTCGCTGAAATACTCCAGCATGGTGTCGAGCACTGGCTGTGGCGTCGGTGTGGTTGAGGCGTTGTCCAAGTAGATGATACCGGTCTTCAAGAAGGGAATATCAGCTCTTGCGTCTGCTACGGACTTCATTGGATTTACCCTCAATAGGCTCTATGTGGACCACCACCGAATGAATATCGGGTATCTTCTCCTGGAGACGGCGCTCAACTTTTGTAGCTATGATGTGCGCCTTATCCACATGGGTTCTTGGGTCTACTTGTATATGTAAATCAGCAGATATTCGTGAGCCAACCTTGCGCGCGCGCAGTTTATGACAATCACGCACACCTGGCACACTCAGAACCACTTTTCGTATATTCATCATTACTTTTGGACCTGGACTCTTCTCCATAATAGTATTTATCGTGTCCCGCCCTATTCCAAGGCCCCACCATATAACCAAAGCTGAAACGCCGAGAGCGACTACGGGATCAGCCTGTGGATATCCAATTGCAACGAACCCGAGTCCAAGCAAAACCACGGCTGCTGCGATGGCGCCCGCTAAGGTCTCGTAACCGTCCGCCACAACAGATGGGTTGCCCGTCCTTTTACCGATGGATATCTTGTTTTTTGCCAGCACAGCGCCGATGATTACCGCCGCGAGCGTCGTGACAAAAAGTGGGATGCTCGCATCGACTTTAATGTCTTGACGAAGGTTATCGACAGCTGAATATGCTATGCGTATGCCTACTAATATCAACGCTACCGAAAGGAACGCCGATGTCAGAGTCTCGGCTTGTCGATGGCCGTAGTGATGAGTCTCATCGGGAGGCCGCCT
>JBGPSS010000093.1:0-4344 GCA_041490225.1 Hadesarchaea archaeon | reverse complement strand
AGGCCGCTGGCCTCCGCCGCCTCGGCGATGCTGGACGCGAGGCACTCGCCATCCGAGTAAAGCGTGTGGGTATGAAAGTCGAACTTCTGCATGAGGACGCCTCGGAAAAAAATAGCTGACGTGGGTTAAAAACTCGTGCAAGGTGTCAACATGACAAAAAAGTTGAGAGTCTACCCATATCTCGCCTTTTTTCGTAGCCACCTTGACTTCACGCCGTCAACGCCTTTGAAATCGCCGTCATCCAAAACCACGACGCCTTTGTAGCCGCAGTTTGGGCAAACGTATTTCGAATCTCTATACTTGGGAGTCTTGGAGAAATCCGCTGCGACTTTGAGTTCTGCTTTACCGCACTTCGGACATCTTTTTGTCATACATTTGTCCCATCGAAACCTCGGTTTATGAGTATTAAGCGGTTCTGCGGTTATTTATTGAAGGGTCGCGGGCACAGTTTAAAAACATTGGAGGAGCAAAAAATCAATAAGCAATGGCAAAACCTATTTGTAGTTGATGAAATGACGAAAAAGGAAATTGAGTCACGGAGAGAGGTAGTGGAGGGTGATGGGCTTGCATGAGGTGGAGATGGCTACCCGCATCCTAAACGCTCTTAAAAAAATTTCTGCCGAACACAACGCCAGAGTTCTAGATGTAAACCTGCGCGTCGGGATGATCAACGAGCCACAAGGAGTGAAATTGTGGTTGAAAAAACTTGGCGAAAAAGAGTTCAAAAACACAAAATTCAACATCACCTCCGTTCCCATCGAGATTTCGTGCCCATGCGGGTACAAAGGAAAGATCAATTCGACGTTCAACACCCATTCACCTGAACCAGAGCTGGAAATTGCCTGTCCGAGATGCAGAAAACATGAAATTAAACTAAATTCTGGACGCGAGTTAGAGATAGTTGATGTAAAATTGCAAGAGTTGAGGCCACATGGCAGATGAAAAGATATCGCTCGCACACGGTTCCGGCGGCGCGCTTATGATGCGGCTGATAAAGGAGACGATACTCAAGGAACTTTCGCTCAGGCGCGCCGGAAAAATTGGGCTCGATGAGCTGGACGACGGCGCAACCATCACTGTAGGCAGAAAAACGCTCGTCTTCACAACCGATGGACACACAATAAAGCCCATTTTCTTCCCCGGCGGCGACATTGGCAGGCTGGCGATATCCGGAACGGTTAACGACCTCGCAGTCATGGGGGCAAGGCCACTCGCTATAGCATGCGCGATTGTGCTCGAGGAGGGCTTTCCGATCGAAGACCTGCGAAAAATTTGCCGCTCGATCGACGCCACGAGCAGGGAGGTGGGCGTGCCGGTGATAGCCGGCGATACAAAAGTGATGGAGCACGGCGCTCTCGACGGTGTGGTGATAACGACCGCCGGCGTTGGCGTTGCTAAAAAGGTCATTTCGGACAGCGGGCTCAAACCGGGGGACAAAATAATAATAACTGGGACGATAGGAGACCACGGCGTGGCGATCTTGGCCTATAGAGAAGGCATAAATCTAGATGTAAAATTGCGCTCGGATGTCGCCCCGATATGGAAAACTGTGGAAGCTGCGCTCAGAGTTGGTGGCGTGACCGCTATGAAAGATCCGACGCGTGGCGGCGTCGCGGCCGTGTTGAACGAAATGGCTTCGAAAGGTGGTGTGGGCGTTATCCTTGATGAGGCGAAGCTGCCGATAGACTCGGTCGTCAGAGCGGCGAGCGAAATGCTGGGGATAGACCCGCTTCAAATAACTAACGAAGGCAAGGCGATACTCTCGGTGAAGCCGAAATACTGCAAAAAAGTTTTGCGTGCGGTCAGAAATACAAAATACGGCAAAAAAGCGTGTGTGATCGGAGAGGTTACCGCCAAACATCCGAAAGAAGTTGTCATGAAAACTGTTGTTGGGGGAAGTCGATTGGTTGAATCGCCAATCGGTGACCCCGCACCTCGAATTTGTTGAGATTATAGTGGATTTTTTAGGCACTTTTGTGATGACAAAGCTTATAAGGACACAAAGGACATTAATGACATGAAGGACAAAAGGCGAAAGGACAGATATTATGGATGAAAAAATCCTCAGTATGAAGGAAGCGGCGAAACTCCTTGGCTGCTCCGTACGCACCCTCCAGCGGCGACACCTGGTCGGTGGTCTGAGGTGTATTTTCACGCCCGGGGGAAGAAGGCGTGTCCCTGAAAACGAGATCCTGAGACTCAAAGAGGAGATGGGTCTTGGGCCGGTTCCTCAAATAAAGACAGAAGCGACAAAAAGGACATTAAGGACAAGAACGAAAAAACGGATTGTTTTGCGCGAAGAGTCACCTATAATGCCCGCGAGCAAGGAAGAACCAAAAAAACCTGAACCAATATCTACCACAACTACACCTCAGGCGCTCTCCGACTTCGAGATAATCGAGAGGATGGCGCCAGAGAGCCTGCCTATGCGAAAGGCGTTCAACGACCTGCTCGCTACTGCGGCCATGCTCGAAACTTTCACATCCAAACAACTTCTCGAGCGGTCAAACTACCCGGAACAAACGATCAAAAGCTTCTGCGATCGCCTTGTAGCCAAAAATCTCGCCTCGCTTGAAAACGACCGCTACACATTAAAAGTGAGGTTAGTTAGATGAGCGAAGTACCAACTGCTCCCGTTTGGCCGAGCGACGATCCTTTTTTGCTTGTGGCGCCCACGAGGCCGGATACGTACGTTCGCGTCCAGCCCGATGAAATCGTGGCTCTAAAACAAGCGATCTCGAACGGCAGGGTCGCAGTGATAACCGGCCCCCTCGGCATCGGAAAAACGTCCCTGTGCAGATATATCGTGGACGAGCTCATGAACGAAAGTCTCAGCACGAGCGACGTTTCCAAGCAAATTGTGCCCGTCTACCTTAGCGGAGCTGCATACAGGGAGACCGACGACTTCCTGAAGGGGATAATAAAGGGACTCGCGCTCGACGCCAACAAGGACCGCGTCGCTCTCTTCAACATTCTAACATCTTGGCCAAAGGAGCACAAGGAGAAGCTGGCGGCGGTTATAGATGACGCGAGCGAGAGTGGGGCCAACGTCGACGAATTGGGTGAATTCTTGCGTGCGCTCGCCGACGTCGAGAACATTGCAATCGTGCTGAACGGCGAGCCGAAGCGCATGAAAAAGTTCCTAGACCTCAATCCACCGCTGCGGGACCGCATCCAGACGATCGTCGAGCTCAGACAAATGACTCGGGATGAATTAAAGGAGATGCTGAGGAAGCGTGTGAAAATGCGCGGCATCGAAGATTACATAAGCGAGGGCGCATTTGACGAACTTTATAAGTTGTCGAAGGGCGTGCCCAGGGCCGCCCTCAAGGCCGCGAGCAGGGCATTTGAGCTTGCCAGGAAAGAGGGCAAGAAAATCGACGGAAATCTCGTGAAGCGGGCAAATAGGGTAAGTTTCTGGGCGCGTTTGTTCCCATTTTTGAGAAAAAAACGTTCCAAATTGCTCCAAATATGATATCGGCCTTTTTAAATTCTTTTTTTACTTAAAATATTGAATTTTATCCGTATTTTCTCACTCATCAATCAATGGGATAATGGTAGGCGGGGCACATCAGCAAAAGCTGTGGCATTCAATCGGATGTTTCGAATGTCTTCACCATGTTTCCAAGATGAGGAAACAAATTTAAGCTAGGACATGAATAGTCTCGTTTGAAGCGATGGTGAAAGAAAATGCCGGAAACGGAAGATAAATTAACGGCCGAAAAGTGGATGAAAAGCAACAGATTAGCCCAGTTTTTGCTCGAGAAATCCGACCTGAGCCGCGAGGAGCTGAAGACGATGCTGCTCTACTACTGGAGCGGGGGCACGACGTTCGAAGATCTCGCGCAAAAAATGCGCATCCAGAGACCCGGGGCGTGGAAAAGATGGCGCCGCAGCCTGGACATCATCATGCGCTCCTTCTACACCATCGAGCTCGCGATGTACGCGGGAATTCTTGACTCGGAAATCGCCGACATAATATCTCAAGATCTGCAGGATTACGCCTCGCTCGCCCGTGAAGAAGGCGGATTAGAGGAGATTCAAAGCCGCATCGAAGAACGCATGGTGAAGCTGAGGAAAATCATGCCTTCAAAGCGTGACACTACCTAACGCACCTCGCACGACGCCGGGCCTATGCGAATGACGCTCTTAAAAGTGCCTTCAGCAGCGTATTCATTCAATCGAATCAATGAAACATGCCACTTTGACCCATACGAAAGGTATTTATTAAAACCAACCAAGAAAATCATACACAAAAACAAGGGAGGCACGATACAATGGCTGAGAAGAAATCTGCGGAAAATGTGGTCTTTGTTGGAGTGAAACCAGTGATGAACTACGTGT
>JBGPSS010000092.1:0-4371 GCA_041490225.1 Hadesarchaea archaeon | reverse complement strand
TTTTCCATCTCGCCGGAGTATCCGGAACCATCGTAAGCCTTCGCCCTCACCCTGATGTTATCGTGCGCATCACCAACAGCAATCAGGTAAGTGTTCGTTATCGAATACGCCTGCCTTATCGCGCTATCAGTCACATCATAGAATTCGTAATGGTAAGTTATGCCGTCGGCATCCGCATCCGTCGAACCCGAAGCAGTCGCCGTCAAAGTATCTACAACTTTCACGGGAGATGTCAGCGTTAGAGTGGTTGGCGTTGTAGGTAGATGATTAAGGTATATCGTTATGTCCTGAAGCACTGGTGTTTTGGAGTTGTCCGGCGTGCTCAGCTCCACGTGGTATTGAGCGTAGCGGTTGTTCGGCAGGTTGGTGTTCTCATTACCATTCCCGTGTACGCACCAGCCGCTCCAGCTGCCGTCCGGGGTGCTGGTGGGGCCCGTGCGCACCATTACCACTATGTTGGTCCCCGAGGGTTTGTTCTCGCTCCAGCTGATCGTTTTCCAGTCGGCGAAGCTGCCGGCATCGTAGATTGATGATTCGATGTAGCCACTTGAGTAGTAGGTGCCGAGTTCCATGTAGAATGCAATATCCATCTCGGCGTAGTCTGTTCCGCTCCAAGTTGCGCCCCCATCACCACTGTAGATTAGGATTGAATTGTCCCCATAGTAGTTTAAATTCTCATGTGGACTTGCAGCAGATGACATCACCGCAAAGTCAGAATAACAGTTGGAATAGTCCACCATTCCGGGAGATTTATAGTAAAGGTAGTAGGTGTGCCCTGCGACGAGTTGGACTGCTGGGGAGACCTCCTTCGTGACCCACGCAAAGGATGTCAAGAACTCGGCTGACGTGGCTGTCAGGACGAACTCGTTTCCCCCGCTCGTGTTGTCGTAGAGGATGATGTAGAGGTTGTCGGGCGGCGAGCCGATCTTCTTCATCCAGAAGCCGACCTTAGTAAGCAACTTATTCTCACCCATAGTGAACCGCTCGCCCTCCGCTTCTGTTGAATCGAAGGTATAACCAACCGAATCGTAGTAGGGCTGGCCCCGATAAGTGCCATCGGTGTAATCCAAAACGTAGATTGGGTCGCAGTTATTCTCCGTCCAACTCGTCCCATCATAGAAGAGCGTGTTCGCGTTTTCATCAATTCGTCCGTCGTAGGGTATAATCCCAGTGAGCGTGTTCAAGCCGCCGAGGGTGACATTGCTCGTCCCCGCGCTTTTATTGACAACGATGTGATAAACCTGTCCGGCCGTCAACGATACATTGGGTGTCAAGACCGCATTCCTCCACCCCGCAAGAACAGAAACCATTGCACCAGAACCCAACCAAATCCCAGTTGGATAGCCACTCCCGTTGTCCGCTTGAATGCCAGCGACGTAAGTAGCAGTCCCCAGCGACTTGAGTTTCACATAGACTCTTACGTTGGCGACCGTCTTGGTTTCCTGCGCCGTGAAGCGGATGCTCGTGTTGTCCCCGGCGTTGGTCATCTTTCCCAAGCCGATTATATCGCCGGTAATCTTCATCCCGTTCTCATACGTGACGAGGGCGAGCTTCAGCTCCCCGCCAGCGTTGTTCTCGTTCTCCCCCGCGTAATAGCGAGTGGCGTCGCTCCATGCAAGTTGCCCCTGTCCGCCGTTCCAAGTAGTCTGCACCCAAGAACTCGGGGGAAGTGGTGCTGAGGCAGGCGGAGCCGACAGCGAAATCAGCGAAAGTGCAAGCAATAAGATCGTAGCAACCGCAAACATATCCATCGGTTGCAGATTTCGCGAAAGCGAACCCTTATAGCCTCTTCTAAAAATCAAGTTATGCATCGGTCCAACCTTTATCTCCTCTTATCATCTTAGAAGTTGTATTCCTGCGTATTTAAATGTTTGCGCAAATAACGAAAAATTCTTTTTTACATCAGCTTATCGAGCCGTTTCCCAACCGCCTTCTCTGGTACGATGGGGACGATTTCATCGAGTTTTCTGAAAAGCTCCTTCAGCATTTTGGTATGATCGTAGATATTCTCTTTGCCCCCTAGCGCGCGAGTTGAGTATAGGATTCTTACTGGCATTATATTTGAGAGGATGACAGCGACAGAGCCGAGCACGAGGCTCATTGCCTGAGTGCCGCCGCTGTAATTTATCGTCACATCGTCGTCGAGATCGATTTTTTTGAGAATTTTGCCGAGCGCGTCGCCAATTGACTCCGGATTGAACAGATCACAGCGATATACGTTGAGCTTGCACCTAACCCTCTTTGCAACGGATTTTAATACCACGGAATTTTGTTTGGTGTAGCCATGCTCACTCGCAATGTGCCTCAAGCCATCATCCGATGCTATTAAGTGGCATTCATTTGGCTTCTGACTCAGGAGGATATGCTCAAGCGGGCGCGGATGAAAACCGAGCGCTAAGATTGCAACTTTCATAGTATCTCACTCCAAATTTTGTCAGCGCGCAGTATTTAGCTGTTTTGCTCTTCGTGTATTTTTATCGCAATGTCTTCTTTAAGTTTATATAACCTTGACGTTCATCTCAAATGTGTGGGACGATGGAATGGTGGCAGTGGATCGTCAAAATTGTGTTAGGATTAATTCTACTTCTCATAGCAGCAGGTAGCGCCCTCTTCGGCTACATATGCGCTAAAGCTCAGGCAAAGAGCTGGGCCGCGGGTTGCTTCGCGGTCACAGCTGTCAGCATCGTGGCTTTCACTTGGTTGATATTCTTCGTGTGGTGATGATCAGGGGAGTTCTCCCTTCTGCCAGCGTTCCAAGTTGAGTTTGATCGCTCGCTCTTGCAATTCTTTCCTTATCTCTTCAACAGCATCTTTGAATTTTTCTTCAGTGTTGAGTTCGTTTGATAGTTTCTTCAACCTTGGTATGGCGAAGACATCGAGCGCAAGTTCAACGTCTTGCTTCGTCAGCGGGACCGAAGTCACCTTGTCCTGAAGTATCTCGGCCGACTTCTCAGCTATCCACTCAAGCTCCTGCGTCATTTCATCCCAACATTTTTAACATGCACACGCTTAAAGCTGCTCTGTGATAACGTGGATATTTTCGACGCGATAAAGGGGCGCAGGAGCGTGCGCGCTTTCAAGCGGGACACGATAAAAAATGATGATCTCAAAAAGATTTTGGAAGCTGCGAGGTGGGCACCGAGCGCGGGAAATCGTCAACCGCTCGAGGTCATCGTAGTGAGGGATGAGGCGACCAAGCAGAGGCTGGCCCAAGCGGCACGCGGGCAAGATTTCATCATCGATGCTCCAGTAGTCCTCGTAATCTGCGCTAACATGGCGAGGGCATCGAGTAGGTACGGTGAGCGCGGCGCTGATCTGTATTGTATCCAAGACACTGCGGCAGCGGCGCAAAACATTCACTTGGCGGCGTACGCGCTTGGTTACGCGACGTGCTGGATAGGCGCCTTCGATGAGGGAGAGGCAGTTGAAGTCGTCGACGCGCCGAGTGGCGTGAGACCAGTTGCCATCATCCCGATAGGCAAGCCCGCGGAGAAGCCGAGCGCACCGAAGCGCATTCCGTTGAGCAAAATAGTGCACGAAGAAAAATTTTAGATGAGCTTTGCCCCGACTTCATCGATGCCGACGACGAGCACGGAGCTTGGATCGAGCCGCTTCAGGAAGGCTTTCTTCACCGCTGCGACATTCTCCTTTTCGACCGGTGCGAAGACGGCTTTGCCTAGCATCACCATGCTTGCCCCTATCGCTCTGGCTGACGTGGCGGCTTCCATCAGCGCACGCATGTCATCGTCGAGCAATCCCATGGACTCTGCGAACTCGCTGGAGACATCCACAAAGTTTTTGATTTCTGGAGAACTCAGCAACTTCCTGATGGCTATTCCGCCATATTTTTTTGATCGCTCCAATATTTTTTTATCTCGAAGGAGTTCTTTCGTCGACAGCGGACCAAGCGTGGCACACACTATCCTTATGTCCTCTGGAACACTGATTCGCTGCCATCCTCCGTGCGGTGGAGCTCCTGGCTCGATCCCGATCACCAAGCCACCGGTCATCTGCGCTCCGACATCACCCAATCCTGTGCCGCATATTACCTCGGCGATATGCGCGACCTTCGCAGCCTCGGTTTTTGAAATCGTTATCCCCAAAGCTTTTGGTAAGGCTAACGTCACACCGAACGCGCCGGCGCCGCTCGCGCCATATCCAGCGCCGATCGGGACCTGCGAGTAGTGCTTGACGATGACATCCGATGGTTCTGGTGCATCGCGCAATATCTGCTCGGCCGCGACAAAACTTGTCTGGGCTTCGGGTGCCTGTTTATCGTTGATAAAAATTTTGACTTTTGTTCGATCGCTCGGCCGCACCTCCACGCGCGTCGTGACGCCGATGTCAATGCATGGGCCGCAGTTGCGAGAG
>JBGPSS010000091.1:0-4411 GCA_041490225.1 Hadesarchaea archaeon | reverse complement strand
TACATCGTGGTGTACATCTGGAAGAGGACGGCGTAAACATGCTAAAACTAGGATGGGAAAAAGGAATAAATAGGCCGGAGGTAATGTACAAAATATGAAGACCAAAATTAAGAAAATAAGCAAAGTAGAAAGTCCACTTGAGATGATGGCCTTATCTACGTTAGTTGGAACCAATTTCGTAATGCGGATAGAAACAGCAACCACCGCAGACGGGCAGACAGTTCCTGTTGCCATATTTGAGTCCTGCAGAGAAATAGATATAAATATCGCACCCGAGGAGGCAATGAAAGAGTGCGCACCACCGGTTCAACAGTCCAAGTAGACGAACGATCTGGAGATATCGTGGAAGATCCTGATGGCAACTTGCTCGAATTTACCGGAGCAAATTGCATGAAGCAACTCATCTACACTCTCCTCCAGACCCAGCAGGGGGAAGAAATAATGTCGTTGGACTATGGAGTGGATTATCTCACTTTTTTCCGCAATCCCTTCATGCTCGAGCCGATTTCATATTTGCAGAGAATAATAATGAACGCGTTTGCCGCCGACGTTGACCTCGGGCTTTCGGATTTTCCAAACGTCCAATGCGTGTGGGCGAATGAGGAAAAGACCATGATAACCGTCTTCGTCAGCGTGAATACCATTGACGGGATAACCGTAGAAACAAACTACACGGTGGGGCAACAACCATGAACATAGACGATAATGGATATACCAAGGATGATATTCTTACCACAATCACCGACACGGAAACTTTCCTAAGATCGCTGCGGGCTAGCGTGAATACGAACGTGGGAAGCACGTATTTTGACATCATCAAAACGTTCGCGCTAGTGGCTGATAGACTGCAGACTCTCATCGGGGCTTTCCTCAACCAATTGTCGCCTCTCACGGCCCGGTCCTTTGTCTTGGACCAATACGGGATAGACCGGGACGTTATCCGGCGTGGGCAACAATACGCCATTGGATATGTCCGGTGTACCTGCGCCCCGCTTGAAATTACGATTCCACAAGGGAGTTCCTTTTCGTCCTCAAATTGTGACTTCATCACGTCGGAATCTGCTGTTCTACACGAGTACCTCGAAATGACACGCCAGATATTGTACAACGATTCCGTCCCAACTCCATATTCAAATCTGGATGCTATCGAATGGTGCAACACGAAATCCAACCGCACTGGAACAGAATATGTTGAAGGTGTGGACTTCAACTATGCCGACGATACCATTTCGTGGGTTGTCGGGCACGGTCCCGCGGAGGGAGTCAAATATTATGTAGGTATTAGCGGAACAATTGACATTACGATCTCCATCATATCTACAACCCCTGGAGAAATCGGGAACGTTGCAGCAACCACGATAACCGCAAACAACAGCGGCATCACCCAAATTCAGGCGGTCACGAACGATGCCAAGACGGAAAAAGGTGCAGAGATAGAAGACGATGACACGTACAGGGGTCGTATCATCGCTGCCCCAATGCGGACAACTGTTCCAGATAAAATTGTTTCCACTGTCTTGAATGTAGACGGCGTGCGTTCCTGTAGTTACGAACAGAACTGGGGAGTTGACCAGGCCTTTCCAACCGACTGGACTACTCCACCGACGGGAACCGTTCAAGTTACAAATAAAGATATTGCCCAAACATGGAAACCTTCGCAAGGAATGCTCAACAACTCCAAATTTATTTTGTATGGCCGGAAGACGTTGGACGATGCAAGTCCCCTAACACTCTCATGCTACCTAATGCAAGATACTTATGCAAATACGATTGCAGGTTCTCCTATCAAGACGGCACTTTTAAAGAACGATGATGTAGACCCGGATGATCCTTTTGGGTTTCAACAAATCAACGTGGACATGAAATTTGGTCCTGTGGACTGGACCCGGCAGTATCTCACGCTCATCCAAGAGAGTGGAATGCGTGGAGACTGGCAATTGTGCTATTCTACCACCGGATCATACGCCGACGGCCAGATGTATCTGAATGGAACCGGCCAAGTCAACTCCGATTTATTCTTTAAGACGGCGTGGGATGGTTCGGGATATACGCTCAGGCTGGCAATTGAAGAAGGATACGAGTATGATGATGTAGCCGCGGCGGTCGAAGAGGAGATTTCCACCAAGGGATATTCGACCATTTGTATCCAGAGAAGTATTCTGGAAGCTGAAGAGGTGCACGTGAACGTTGAAGGGACGTTATATTTGGCGAGTGGATACACTCTCACCGGCGTGGCTAATAATATAGATACAGCGATCTTATCGTACTTGAGGTTGCTGAAGCCTGGAGACAACGTCATATACTCGCAAATATACAAGGCGATAATGAATACGGCCGGAGTGTACAAGGTGTCTAACATGCAGATCAAGAGGAACGCCGACGCGTGGAAGGCGAGCGATTTACTCATCTCGCCGAACGAAGTTTCCATCTTGTGCACGAATGTCGTATATGGACCTGGAACGAGTTTCACGAGGGGATATTAGTGGAAGTAGTACGGACCGAAGACCTTGCCAAGATACCAAAATCGAGGTACAATAAGATTTACGGCATAATGCAGGGGCTGAAGTTTGAACGTGTTGTCGTGTGGGAAAACAGTGCAGCGACAATAAAATTCCACAAATATAAGGAAGGGACGTTGTACTTCCCAGGATCATTCTATTTAATTGCAGACTCGAATATTGCTGATTTGGACATAGTGGTTACGGTCAACTACAAGTACGTGGATGAAACTCCCGACTTCACAGCGTCGACATACATGGGAGCAACGTATTACGATAGGATATATTCTGGGGAACACGATGACTCCGTCCAGATAACAATCCCAAAATACAGCCTCGTGGACAAAGAAATTTACCCCGTGACGATGCCGAAGAACGTGTTCCAAATTGATAGCGTGACGGTAAACGGGTGCAGGATAACGGATAAGTTCAGCGTGGTGATGTTCGCGTCCAATTTCAGCAACTTATTTGCCAGCTTGAAGATCGGGAAAATATTCGACCTCTTCCGGCTAATTAGGAGCGCGTTCTTTGCCCACACGAAATATTGTCCCCAATGTGATGGGACAGGTGCGTATGAGGGTAGTATTTGTCCGGCGTGCCTTGGCACAGGGCTGGGAGATTTAAATGCTCGCGGATACTTGCTGAAGTTGACAGGACAGAAGTATGGTCTTGTTAAAGACAGCATAGAGTCTGACGAAGGTTTCGCGTGGAGGATTCACTCGCGCGCGTTGCATGTAAACGATACGCAAGAATCCATTGCAAAGGCTATCGCGTATTTCTTGGACTTGGATATTGAAATGGTAGAATTTGACATCCGGTACTCAAACCATTGCCCGACGGTTTTTATTGGTGTTCCAGGTAACTTCGGGATTGCGTCTCAATGGAAAGAAGAGAAAGCTCGATATCTTGGGGATTTTGTCAAGTCCATTGAACCCGCGGGTATCAATTTTTTCATCGCGTTTGTTAGATATGTCGTGCAGCAAATCGAATTTGCCGATGCTCTCATGTTTAGATTCTGTAGATCGAGGTTGGGAGATTTTCTGTTGAACGACGGTTACGTGGATTCATTAAAAGATTCCCTGGGATTTGGCCACGAGACCGCTGTAGATTCCAATCTCTACGACACGGACTGGATTGATGTCAATACGACCAATTTTGCCATTCCACCGTGGTCCAGTATTGGAACGAATTTTAGCGTGGTAGCCGCTGGTCACAGCAGGCCAAGCAGCTCAAAACTATTGGCCTACGATGAATCCTCTGGAGAGGACTTGTGCGATAGACTGACACCCGCAGCTTTCAGCAAATTTGTTGTCCAGTTTGATATCAACATCGATCGCCTCGGTGGGAATTGTGATGTTTTCGTTGACGCGTTGATTGCATCAGGAATTTGGTTTGATGGTTCTACTGGCAAAATAAGTGCATACGTGCAGCCGAGAGACAACGATGGTTCAGTTCCTGGAGAAGATTTGAGAAACTGCGGAAATTTCGAGTTATCCAAATGGTATCGCGTGGAAATGGAGTTTAGGTTCGATCTCTACACGGATGAAGATTGGTACTACAAGTTCAACGTGTACAAGACATTCGAGGATGATCTGTCGTCAGAGAAAGACTCCAACAGCGAGGAAACGATAGTCGGTTCGAGCGGGTGGCTTCACATGGAAACACCATCCGTCGCGTATCACGATGTTGTCGTTCACACGCTTGGAGATAATAAATTTTGGATTGCAAATTATAGAGTAATGAAGGTTGGTGAATGAACGTGGAGAGTAAATTAAAATTTCACAACGAAGTCTGGTTTGAGCATGTGGAAAATAGCGGGAAAGTAATCCGCACGAGCAAAAAAAAGATGAACATGGTCGTTGAGACCGGTGCTGAATTGGCTCTCGACACGCTCTTTGGTCTCGACACGTGGG
>JBGPSS010000090.1:0-4423 GCA_041490225.1 Hadesarchaea archaeon | reverse complement strand
CAATTTAACAGGCCCAACAACTATCGAGTCAGTCGCAATGGACATTACTCCTTCCTCGGGTTCCATAAACGTAAGCATAGATAATTGGAACACTTCGGGAACCTATTACAAGAAATGGACCGAAAATGGCAGTTCGTCAGACATTACCGCAAGCCACACAATAGGCGATCTCAAAGCGAACGCCTATTATGCAGTAAAGGTAGACGGGACAAGGTTCAATATCTACCACTCCAACTCCTCGGGCCAGATAGCCTTCACCTATGACGGGGGCTCTTCAACCAAAACCTTCGAAATTAGGATGAATTCACTGCCGATTGTAGAAAATCTGATTGTTGAAGGTGCAGTGAATCCGACGGGGCTTACGACATTCATCCCGACGTTCAGCTGGAGCTATTCGGATAACGACAACGATAATCAAAGCAATTATCAAATCCAAGTCGGCGTGAGCGAGAACGACAACTCGATGTGGGATAATACCGGTACGACACTATCTCAAATAACCTATTTTGGGAATACACTTTCCCGGGGTGTTACCTACTACGTCCGAACGCGGGTCAAAGATAATTATGAATGGAGTTCGTGGATCAACGGCACCTTCAAGTTGAGCCCGTCGCCAACGGTAACGGTAGGCGACCGCACGATCGAACTGACGTTGTTGGAAGCGGGGGATACGCCGGTTATACCAACCTCTACTTTCACACTGAGGCTGATCATAAGAACTAGTGTGGACACGCTGCTTATTTATTACGCTCGTACAGAGGGCACCCCGCAGATACCGGCCGAGGGTGTAGCCCCATTTTACTTGGACATAAGCACGACAAATCCAGACGCAATATCGGGCGCGACGATAACATTCAACATCCCCAAGAGCTGGGTGGCCGCGAACGACGTAATACCGTCGACCCTCGTCGCGTGGAGAAACAGCACCGGAACCTGGCAGACATTACCTTCCAAACTTGTCGGTGAGGACGCACTTTATTATTACTTGGAAGCCACAACCAGCGGATTCTCATTGTTCAGCGTAAGCGGCCAAAAAGTTGCTGCTCCGACTGAACTTCCGACGCAACCACAACCATCATCACAAGCACCAGTCGGCGACCAACAAACGCAGGTGATTTTTATTATTGCATTAGGAATTTTCATGGCCTCAGCGATGTTCCTCGTCAGCACCTTCAAGCACCACAAACGAAGATAGTCCAAGTTTAAAACGGTTGGAAAAAAACGTTATAACCCTAGTTTTATCCGAACATCACCACCCAAAGATGTCATAGTGTCATCTTCGGGCTAGCCCCAGAAGCAGGGATCGCCGAGCTTCAACAGGGCGCTTGACCGATAAGCGACTTCCCGCTCGAGGCTCCACGAACTTGAGCATCGATCAGTACCATTAGAAGATTAAAAAAAATAAAGATTTCGGTCGTGGCTTTGAGGCAAAATTCACAACTATTTTTTGATTTCTCCCTCGCCGGGCGGTAAAGCCCGCATCAACTCATCGATCGAAACGTCTAAACTGGCAGCCCTCAGTTTTGCCTGCAGCTCGCGGGATAGATCGGATTTCTTGATGCGCCCAGGGACTATGCGGGCCACGACCTTTGAGTGAAGTTCGACGGCGCTCGCCGGCCCGCACATCACCAATTGCTCGCCCTCGACGCTCGCCACGCCAACGGCAGCCTCGACGGGCACCTTCATGAAGTTGCGCCTGCCCTCGATCACATATGCGCCGTGCGGGATGTACTCGCCGGAGGGCGCTCGCCTTGAAACCTGCGACGGCATGACCCAGTAGACCTCGAGCGAGCCCAAGCCCTCGCGCCAAGCGCGAGAGTGCATTGCGGCGAACTCCGCCGCCTCCCTGAGCGTGGACTCCGACACTTCTTTCCCACCAGTTTTGACGACGACATGCGGCGCCCCGACGATGTCCGCGTGCAGGTAACGATCTCCATCCTCCATGTGTTTCTCGACGACCTCGCGATTTGTGGAAGCGTCGCGCCCGGCGATCACGAGCAGACCATCCGAAGAGACGAACCACTTGAAGCGCTCGAACCACTTCATCTTGCGACGCCTGCGCACAGTCGGCAGCACTTCTGCCACGTCAGCCACGAGCAGGTCTTCCAACGCCTTTCTCGTCACATTCAATGCCTCCTTCGCGCCGACGACTTTTTCTGAGAGCCGCTTGTACCTGTCGTAAAGTTTTGACGCATTTTTGAAGGCCGACATACGCATGTCGAGTCGGATTTCCTGCCCCCGAAGCTCAACGTCGACCGCTCCAGCCTTTGCGTCAACTTTTTTTATTGACTTAGCCCATTCCTCACCGCTTGCTCGCGCCTCCTCCATCTCCTTTATGGCGGCCTGCCAACCCCGTTTGCACCTGAGTTCGGACAACTTGCGGAGGGAATCGTCCAATTGAGCGTGGTGAGCCTTGATCAGGTCCGCCCTCCGCTTCAGCTCGAACGCTTCCTTCTCAAGCTCGGCCATGTGCGCCTCCTGCTCAGCTAGGCGCGAGCGGATAGCCTCGAGCCCATTCTCAAGTTTTTTCTTTTGCTTTGCTATGCCTTTCTTGATCGTCATGACGCCAAAATACTCGTCGAGAGCCTCGTTGAAGGAGCTGAAGCGCTTCGTCCTCATTCCGCGGTATATTGCGAAGTCGAACGGCAAAACGTCTATGACCTCGTCGTCATCGTACACGATATTTGGCGCTGGCTCTTGAGAAAAAAGACCGGCGGCTGCGTCCAGCAGACCTTTGAGTTGGGACTCGGAAAGGTCGGCCACGGTTGAAGACTTGGTTATCTCTGCCCTCGCGCATATCTCCTCGGCAAGTTGTCCACCGATATTCAGGTTCGTGGCTAGGCCTCGGACGATATCGGGCGCATCAGCTACGGCCTCTCGCAAAGTGGTAGTGTCGAGTTTCTCGATATCCGCCCTGCTCGGTGGATATTTATATTTCTCACCAGCCTTCACGATGCGATGCCGCCACTCCTCGCTTCTGTATGGCTGGATAATTTTTCCCCCTTCATCGCAGAGCACGAGGTTACCGGTCCCAAAAAGCTCAGCTATCAACACGCGCTCCCCGCGGCCGCGAAACCTGAGCTCGAGGATGCGCTCGAAATCTGGCTGCTCGACGCCGACCAGCTGCGCACCTTCCAAGTGCTTCCTCAAAAGCATCGCGTACATCTTCGGCTGCTTCGGAAACTTGTACTGCATACCAGTCAAGTGTACCCTGCGCCCAGGTTCTATGAGAAGGTCGAGCCGCCCCTTTCCGGAGGTTCGCATGCATATCACGAAAACTCCGCCGAGTTCGTAGACTTTGTCCACTCGTGCACCGATAGCATTTTTAAGCTCGCGAGCGCAAACCATAATGTCTAAGCTTGATATGGAGAGCTTCATGGTGAACACCTGGTGGGAATTATGAGAATATTGAATAAACTGACGCTGTTCTTCATAGGCTTCGGGACGCTAGCCGGGGTCATTTCGGGGATTATTTCTGCCTCACAAAGGGCAACATCATACGGCGTGTACATCCCAATCCCCCTCGCAATTCTCTTTTTGTACGTTGCGTATAAATCAGCAGTCCCCGCGCTAAAAATCGTAACAGAGCAACTCCCTGAAGATGATCGGAAAAAGATTAATGGGAAGCGCCTTGGCTGGTACGGTTTCTGGCCGTACCTCGCCATGTGGCTCGTCTTCTGGATAGTTGTCTATACTTATGCAATCGCCTTCCAGTTATTTTGATGACGCCGACACTAGACGAAATTTTTCCGTACAAAGATATCAGGCCGACCCAAGCTGAGATGATTGGTGCCATTCAAGCTGCCGTAGCATCCGGAAAACACGTGGCGCTCGAAGGATCGAGCGGCATGGGCAAGACCATATCCGCCCTCTGCGGCATCCTCACCTCCCCGAAAGCCGAGAAGCGCCGCATAGTCTATTGCAGCAGGACCCACAAGCAGATGGACCGCGTCATAGAGGAGTTGGGAGCGCTCAAATGTAAGCTAAAAGTTTCTGGCATCTCGCTGCGCGGAAGGCGGGAGATGTGCATCAATCCCGTCGTCCACCGCTTCACCACCGGCGCCGCCGATGCAGCGCGCGCATGCGAAACTTTGTGCAAGCTCGGCAAGTGCGAGTTCTTCGAAAATATGGATGAGCGAGGTGATATGGTCGCTGAACTTCAGCAGACGATAGCGACAAACCCTACACTAGCGGAGGAACTCATCGAAACTTGCAAAGATGAAGAATTCTGTCCGTACGAGATGGCGAAGGGTGCGCTAGGTGATGTAAGGGTGGTGGCCGCCAGCTACGTGTATTTGTTCGACCCGTCGATCAGGCCGCTGTTCCTGCGCAACATGCATGTAAACCTATCCGATTTGATAATCGTGCTCGACGAGGCCCACAATTTGCCAGATATTGCGACAGAACTGGCGAGCGATGAACT
>JBGPSS010000089.1:0-4540 GCA_041490225.1 Hadesarchaea archaeon | reverse complement strand
GACATAGATGTTCCCTGGCCCGACGACCTTGTCCACTTTAGGAATCGTCTCAGTGCCGTACGCCATCGCCGCGATCGCCTGCGCTCCTCCAACTTTGAATACTACATCAGCTCCTGCGACATCTGCAGCGACCAAAGTTACCGGGTCCACTTTGCCATCGCGTCTTGGAGGAGTGCATACTATTGTTTCTTTCACTCCTGCAACCTTCGCTGGGACGACGCTCATGAGGGCGCTCGATGGGTATCTGGCCAGACCTCCGGGCACGTATGCGCCAACTCTCGCCAGCGGGCGCACGAGCTGCCCTGCCTTTATACCTGGTTGTATCTCCTTCAACCACCCGCTGGGCATCTGTTGCTCGTGGAACTTTTTGATAGCCTTCGCTGCCTGCTTTATCGTATCCACCACATCTGCGCCGACATCATCGTAAGCTGCCTTGATCTCTTCCTTGCTCACACGGAGCTGCTCCATGCTGAGCTTCACGCCATCCAATTTTTCAGTGTAATCTAACAGCGCTTCATCTCCCATCTCCCTGACATCAGATGTAATTTTACATACCCTGAGCGTGACCGAAGCTACATCTAACTCCGAACGTTTGGTGAGCTTCTCTCGCTGCTTCTGCGAACAATCGCTCAACATAATCACTTTGAGTGCGCTCATAGCCTCACCTCTATCCCTTGCTCCCGCAGGTAACGCTTGACCTGTTCGACCGTGTATGTGCCGTAGTGGAAGATGCTCGCGGCTAAAGCTGCATCGGCCTTGCCTATCTTGAAAGCGTCGCGAATGTGCTCCAAGTTACCGGCACCACCAGAGGCGATGACAGGTATTCCCACCGCATCGACCACCGCGCGCGTGAGTTCGAGGTCATAACCCACCCGAGTGCCGTCAGCGTCCATGCTCGTCAACAAAATCTCTCCTGCCCCGAGGGACTCCACACGCTGCGCCCATTCCAAGGCATCCACGCCCGTAGGTTTCCTGCCGCCATACGTGTAAACCTCCCATTTCTTCTGACCAACTCGCTTGGCGTCGATCGCGATGACGATGCACTGGCTCCCGTACCTCTCCGCCGCCTGCCTCACGAGCTCAGGATTTTCTACCGCCGCCGTGTTTATCCCGACCTTGTCCGCGCCAGACCGCAACATCCGCGCTATGTTATCGAGCGTCCTTATCCCTCCGCCAACGGTCAAAGGTATGAAGAGCTGCTCGGCCGTGCGTTCCACGACTTCGAACATCGACTCGCGCCTCTCTGGGGAAGCCCCTATATCTAGAAAAACTACTTCATCTGCTCCCTGTTCGTCGTACCAACTCGCGAGTTCCGCCGGGTCGCCAGCCTCCCGCAGCTGCTTGAACTTTATGCCCTTGACTACTTTGGCATTCAGCACATCCAAGCATGGTATTATCCGCTTCTTCAACATCACAACACTCCCTTCGTGCTCGGCACACCTTTCAGCCTGCGTTTGCTCACCGCCTCTGACATCGCCATGCCAAGCGCCTTGAATATCGCCTCCGCTTTGTGGTGATCATTTTTTCCGCGAATCGTCTGCACGTGCAGGTTGAACTTGGCGCTCGACGCCAAAGTCTGAAGCAGGTGCTCGATGAGATCCGTGCTCAAGTCGTCGATCTTTTTCTTCGAAAACTCTACAGAGACCTCTGCGTACGCGCGACCGCTCAAGTCGATTGCGACAAGCACGAGCGCATCATCCATAGGAACGAACGCATCACCCATGCGTCTAATGCCCTCTTTCTTGCCGAGCGCTTTTTCTATGGCCATGCCGAGAGCGATCATCGTGTCCTCAGCAATGTGGTGCTCCAAGTCACCGCGCGCCTTGAGCTTGAGATCGAATGAGCCGTGCTTCGCGAAGCTACTGAGCAGGTGGTCTAGGAACTTCGTGTTGGTGTCGACGCTGATCTTGCCAACGCCATCGAGGTTTATTCTGGCCTCGACCGTCGTCTCCTTCGTTTTTCTCTTTACGTCACCAATTCTCATTTCCACCTACCTCCATCGCCTGCTTCAACGTAAATTTGCCCTCGTATAACGCCATACCCACAACGAGGCCAGCTGCCCCAGCCTCCTTCGCCACGCGCACATCGTTGAGCGAACCCACGCCACCTGCGGCGAGCACTGGAATTTTGACCGCGCTGACGAGTTTCCTTATCTCGCTCGCCGCAATGCCGACCATCTTGCCCTCGATATCGACGTTCGTGAATAGCAGAGCTCCGACACCAATCCTCTCGAACTCCCTCGCGAGTTCCAGCACAGTTCTTTCTGTCTGAGTGCGCCAACCTTCGATCGCAACTTTGCCCGATTTAGTATCAAGCGCTACAACGACGCGCGCGCCTCCAGCGAGTTCTACTAGTTCTTCGACCATCTTTGGATTCTTCACTGCAGCAGTGCCAAGTATCACACGAGTCGCACCTATCCCCAGTAACTCGCACGCACGCTCAACCGTCCTTATTCCTCCGCCGACCTGCATGTCAACGCGGACGCTCGCGAGTACCTCAGCCACTCGCTCGAAGTTATCGCTGGCCGCCATCGCCGCATCCAAATCGATGATGTGCAGGCATCTCGCTCCCTCTGAGACCCAGCGCTGAGCGACCTCAACTGGATCGCCGTACTCCTTCTCGGTGCCCGGCCTGCCTCCAACTAACTGCACGCATCGCCCTCGCATGATGTCGACACTTGGTATCACCTGCATTTTTTCACCCGACACGCATAATCATGGCAGAATGCGCTCGATCGGCACCACCAATATGTCGCGCGCGCCCGCCTCCTTCGCCTTCTGTACAATCTCGTAGACTTTGTCGGCATCGACCACCGCCTGCACCGCGAGCATCGGCTTCACGGACTCGACCCTCGAGACAGTCGGACCAGCCATGCCTGGCATTATACGCTTGATCGCTGCCAATTTCGACTCCGGCACATTCATGAGAACCAACTTCTTGCCGCGCGCCCTGATGACGCTTGTTAACGCTGTGGTTATCTCATCGAGCTTCTTCCGCTTCGTGCGCAGGCTCTTGCGGTTCGCAATCAACCTAGCCGAGGTCTCGAACAGCTCGTCGACTATCCGTAGGCCATGCGTCTTCAATGTCGTCCCAGTGCTCGTCAGATCGATTATGAAATCGGCCACTCCGACGAACGGCGTTATCTCAGCCGCACCAGAGACTCTTACGAGTTCGATCTTGATCTTTTTCTTTGCGAAATATTTTGTCGCTAAGTTGGGGAACTCGGTAGCAACTTTGGCGCCCGCCTTGATGTCCTTCGCCATTTTGACACCCGTCTTCTCATGCGCAGCGACGACGAGCCGCGCTGACCCAAAGCCCAAGTCAAGAAGTTCAGCGACATCTGTCTCGCTTTCTTTTACCAAGTCATATCCAGTTATTCCAAGGTCCGCTGCGCCCTTCGCCACCAAGCTTGGAATATCCTGTGCCCTGACGAAAATCAATTCTATTTCAGGATCCCTCGTCCGCGCGAAAAGTTGCCTCGCCTCCTTGTCCACTGCTCCTATGCCAGCGTCCTCGAGCAGACGGATCGCCGGTTCCTGTAAGCGCCCCTTGTTCGGGAGCGCAAGTTTCACGCCCATCTATCTCCCTCCTTTGAATTTTTTTAGCGCGAGCACGAGCTTCTTGTTCTGCCGCGGAGTGCCGACGGTTATCCTCACCCATCTCGCCCCTGCCCCACGAAATCCAGAAAGGTCGCGGATGAGGATCTTGTTTCTTGACAAATAATCGCAAAGTTCCAGCGCCTCGCAGCCAAGCGGCGTAACGTCGACCATTAGGAAGTTCGCGTCCGAAGGCAGGACGCGCGCGCCGATGTTCGGAAGTTCCTTGTTCAAATAGTTTCGCCCCGCTCGAATTGTATTGACGACCTTGCGGAGATATTGCCTATCTCGCAGAGCTGCAATCGCTGCGACCTGCGCCAACCGATTGACGTTGAATGGCAGGCGAATTTCCTCCAGCACCTCCGCTATCCTAGGACTGACGATCGCGTACCCGATGCGCAGCCCCGCCATCCCAAACGCCTTGGAGAACGTCCGCAGGACTATCAAGTTATCGCGCGTCTGTGCCTGCCTTGCAACAGACCGGCCAGCGAACTCCGCATATGCCTCATCGACCACGATCGGCTTGCCGAGGGCCAGCAACCGCTCGAGCCCAGCCTCGTCTATTCCGTTGCCCGTTGGGTTGTTCGGCCTAGCTATGAACGCCAACTTCGCGCCAGACATCGCAGCTACCAAACTATTGGAATTCCACTCGAAATTTAGGAGTTCAACAAACTTCGGGGTTCCGCCGTTGACTCTGCACGATATTTCATACATGCTAAACGTCGGCAGAGGAATTAGGGCGGCATCACCCTGATCGAGGAACGCCTTGCACGACATGTCTATCAGCTCGTCCGACCCGTTCCCCAAAACGATGCACTTTTCATCCACGCCGATGTAGCGGGAGATTTCCTTTTTGAGCTCCCCAGCCTTCGGGTCTGGGTACAGGCCTACGCGCGCGGCCTCTCGCCTGATCGCCCTGACCACGCTCGGCGACGGGCCAAGCG
>JBGPSS010000088.1:0-4562 GCA_041490225.1 Hadesarchaea archaeon | reverse complement strand
CACGATGAGCACGGTGATGCTCGCACTCCAAGGGCCGATGGCGCAGGCGACGCTCCAGAAGCTCACAAGTTTAGATCTGAAGACGTTCGGGCGGTTCAAGGCCGGGTTCATCGAGGTCGCTGGGATGAAAACGCTCCTCAGCAGAAGCGGCTACACCGGCGAGGATGGGTTTGAGCTGTACTTGATGGACGAATCTCAATCTGAACCTTCGCGCGCGGAAAAGCTTTGGAACGAGTTGCTGAATGCGGGCAAAGAGTTTGGGATCAAGCCCTGCGGCCTCGGCGCGAGGGACTCCCTGCGTCTGGAGGCCGGCTACGTGTTGTACGGGCACGAGCTGGCGGAGTACATCACGCCGCTCGAGGCTCGCATAAGTTTCGCCGTCAAGCTCGACAAGGGCGATTTCATCGGGAGGGAGGCGCTGCTCAAGCAGAAGGAGAAAGGGCTGACCAGAACTCGCATCGGCCTCCGCATGGGCGACAAAGGGGTGCCGAGGCAGGGTTACAAAGTTCTCGCCGATCGCGAGGAAGCGGGATACGTGACATCGGGAACGTTATCCCCAATTCTCAACGTCGGGATCGCGATGGGCTATGCGCCGCCGAGCATCAAGGATGCGAACGAGGTCACGATCGAGATCCACGGCAAACAGAAGGCGGCCGAAGTGGTGGAGATGCCCTTTTACGATGCCACCAAATTCGGTTACGGGAGGAAGCAAGTTGGTTGAAGTATTTGGGCACCTCATGAAGATGATACTCAACCCCGGCTTTTGCCTCGGTTGCGGGACTTGCGTCGCTTCATGCCCGTTTTCTGTCTTAGATATGGTCGATGGAAAACCGAAATTGATAGGGCGGTGCGAGGCGTGCGGGATATGTTTTAATCAGTGTCCTCAGACAGCCGACTTCAAAGAGATAGAGAAGCATGTCTTCGGGAGAAACGCTATCACCGACGAAGCGATTGGTATTTACAAACAGGCATATTCAGTCAAAGCTAAAGACCCGGATATCGCTGTTCGTTGCCAAGATGGCGGGGCAGTGACCGCTTTGCTCGCGGCACTTCTTGAAAAAGATTTTATCGACGGCGCTGTCGTCACTGGCACTGGCGACTCGCCGTGGTTTCCAAAACCCTATGTGGCAACGATGCGTGAAGATTTACTCAAATGCGCGGGGACGAAATATTCTCGCGGAGTGATTTCAACTGGGTTGCGGGACGCTGTCGATCTGTACCAGCGTAAGCGTGTTGCGTTTGTGGGTATGCCTTGCCAGATAAGGGCAATACGCCGGATGAAGTCGTCTACGCTGGCAGTTTACCGTTTGGCGGATGCCGTAAAAATCTGCATAGGGATATTCTGTGTGGAAGCGCTCCCCTACGAAGCGTTTTTCAAAAAAGTCGTGGAGGAGCAACTCGGAATAAAATTGGCGGATGTTGCCAAGTTCGATATTAAACACGGAAAGTTTACAATTTACTGCAAAGGAAAGCCAAAACGTGAATTGGACGTCGATTCGCTCAGGCAGTTCGTGGACACGCCGTGTAAGTTGTGCTTTGACTTCGCCTCGGATCTAGCGGATATCTCAGTCGGAGCGGTCGGATCCCCGCTTAGTTATTCAACAGTTCTTACTCGCACCCCCATTGGTGAAGAAGCCTTCGAATTGGCCAAGTCAGCTGGAGTGCTCGATGTGACGCCTCTCACTGATGTCAAACCTGGCATTGATTTAGTGAAACGTTTATCGCTGAAAAAAATGCAGAACGCTTTAGGGGAGATCGAACGGCGGCGGACATCGAACCAACCTCTGCCAGTTGCGGTTGAATCCCTGTCCGGCACGTTCAAGCCCAGTGCTTGATTCACAGCAATTTTTTGATCGATTGAATGACTTTCGTCGGCTTCGGTCCTATTGGTGAGCCAATAACAACTTGAGTTATGTCGAGCTCGCGTATATCGTCGAGACGCGCCTTCAACTTGGCGATGGGCCCACACACGGAAAAAGCTTCTATCATGCTAGGCGTCACGGCCGCAGTCGCCTTCTGGATTTCCCCATTTCCAAGATACTTGCGCACCTTTGCCACATCTGTGGGCGATATATCGTGATGCTCGAGCGAGCTCTCAGGGCTGGAAGCTGTGATGAACGCCACGACGGTCTTCACAATCGATCGCGCCTTCTCAATATCATCGTCTATCGACGTGGCCATGTACGCCGCGATATCCAAATCCTTCAAATTTCTTTTTGACTTCTTGGCGCCCTCGTAGATGTAGCCTATACATTCTTTCAAATCATCGGGATGTGATGCGTTTATCAATACTCCATCGGCTATCGAACCCGCAAGCTCAAGCATGCGCTGGCGCCTGCCACCTATGTACACTGGTATCTTCCTATTCGGAGTGTGCCTCAGCTTGGCGCCCTTGCACGTAAAAATTTTTCCAGAGAAGTCGACGCGTTTTCCAGCCAAGAGCTCTCTTATGATGTGGACGGCTTCATCTACGGACTCGATGGGGTCGTGGAGCTTGACACCGAGCGTCGCGAGATAAACTGGGTCGCCCGCGGAGATCCCGAGCACAGCCCTGCCGTTGCAAAGCTCATCCAATGTGGCGATTGCCGCAGCGGTGATCGCTGGGTGGGTGAGGTAAGGATTGGTCACGCCTGGGCCGAGCTTCACGCGCTTGGTCTCGGTCGCAAGCCTCGCAAGCACGGAGTGAACGTAGCGATTGTGGTAGTGGTCACATATCCAGATGTGCTCGAATCCCGCTTTTTCAACTTCCTTCGCGAGCTTGGCTAAAACGTCTATCGGTTTGTATGGTACGAACTCCACACCAAATTTCATCTTCTCCCTGATGGTTTTAATGTGGGTATGCTAAAATACTCGATGGTGTGTAAATGCAGGTAATAGCTCTCGAAGGATTCCCAATTGTGAAACGCGGAGCCGACATTGGCGAACTCATCGCTCGCGCAGCTGATAAACAAGGCATCAAGTTGGAAGATGGCGATGTCGTCGTCGTGACGCAGAGCATAGTTTCGAAAGCCGAAGGGTGTGTCGTAGACCTCGACAAGGTGAAACCTAGTGAATTTGCCAAGCGATTGGCGAAGCAGCTCGACAAGGATCCACGCGAGATGGAGGTGATCCTGCGCGAGTCAAAGGAAATCGTGCGGCTGCGGCACGTGTTGGTCGCGAGAACTCATCATGGATTTGTCTGTGCGAGTGCGGGCGTGGACCATTCCAATGTTGAGCATGGGAAGGTCACCCTGCTGCCGCGCGACCCAGATGCCAGCGCAGGGCGCATCAGGAGAAAGATAAAGCAGGAGAGCGGCATGGACGTCGCGGTGATAATCTCTGACACTCACGGCAGACCATTCAGGACGGGTGCGATCGGTACGGCGATTGGGATAGCTGGCATAAAACCTTTGATATGTTTTCGTGGCCGGCGAGATCTCTACGGCAAGAGACTCAAGAGCAAGGTCGTGGCTGTCGCGGACGCTCTCGCAGCCGCGGGGGTGGCTGTGATAGGTGAAGCCAACGAAGGCACACCCGTCGCGGTGATAAAGGGAGCAACCTATGAGAAATGCAAGGGAAGCGTGAAAGAGCTGATAATGCCGCGTGAAAAAGATCTTTTCGGGTGAGGCTATGCTCGTCATACTCTCGGGCGGGACTGGAACACCGAAATTAATACAGGGGTTCTCGCGGCTGCTTAAGCCTGAGGACTTTGCTGTGATAGCGAACACCGGAGAAGACACCATCGTTTCAGACTTGCACGTTTCCCCAGACATCGACACCGTGATGTACACGCTGGCTGGTATCGTCGATGAAGACAAGTGGTACGGCATCCGCGGCGACACATTTTTCTGCCACGAGATGCTCAAGCGGCTCGGACAAACTGAACTTCTGCGAATAGGCGATCGCGACAGGGCGACCATACTCTATCGCACGATGATGCTGAACCAAGGAAAGAAGCTTTCTGAAGTGACGAGGGAGATGTGCGATAAATTGGGCGTGCGCACAAACGTGCTGCCGATGACGAATGATAAAGTGCAGACGCGCATCCACACCGAAGCTGGTCAGCTAACTTTTCACGAGTTCTTGATCGCTAGAGGCGCTTTAGATAAAGTTCTGGGTGTAAGTTTCGAAGGTGTCGAGAACGCGAAGCCAGCGCCCGGGGTGATCGAAGCGCTCCAAACGGCCAAGTTGATATTGATCGGACCCAGCAACCCCGTGACGAGCATCGGGCCAATACTCGCGATCAAAGAGATAAGGGAATTGCTCTCACAAAACCGCGATAAGGTGCTCGCGGTCAGCCCGATAATCGGGAGGAAACCCGTGAGCGGGCCAGCCGGAGTTCTGATGCAAGGCGTCGGGCAGGAGGTGACTCCACGCGGCGTGGCGCAGATATATCGGGACGTCGCTGCGAGCATCTTGATTGATGAAAAGGACGACCAGTTCGCTCAATCTATAATGGAGCTTGGAATGAGGGCGATGTTTGCAGACCTGATGATGCCCGATCATGCGGCGCGGGTCAAGCTCGCACGAGCTATCCTACAGCTCCCCCTCGCGGACATCAAACTGCCGCCCATCTGAGGCGT
>JBGPSS010000087.1:0-4680 GCA_041490225.1 Hadesarchaea archaeon | reverse complement strand
CGGGTCTGAAACAACCCCTGAGCTCATCGCGCCTTCTACCGTACACGGCCGCTGGATGTGTGCATATGGGTTCTTGAGTGCGTTCGCGTGATTTTTCACCGCGACCATGGCTAGATGACGTTCGGTCAGTCCGTAACGCTCCATGTAAAGGCGCGTGAGCATCGCCCCCATGGCAGGAAGGGTGACCCCGTGAATGTACTCGGCGGTCGGATGGGTCATGGTTGCCACAAGGTCCGTAACTACATCGGTGTCTGCTGTGGACATCTTCTCTCCACCCGCAACCAGCACAAGGTCATAAAAGCCAGAAGCAACTGCAATAAAAGCATTTTTTAGAGCAGAGCCTGAAGCTGCAGGACCGTTCTCAAGACGTTCTGCCGCCGCTGGCACCAAGTTGATGCGGTCGACCAGAGAACTGGCGATGGCGGTTTGGTGAACCGTCTCTCCAGCCATCATGTTCGCGACATAAACCGCGTCGAAATCTTTTTTCTCAGCTTTGGCATCCTTGATGGCGCGCATCGAGGCCTCCGCCAGTATATCCATTAGGCCTCCAGGGCTGCGTCCGAACTTTGTCATGCCACAGCCGATTATCGCGACGTCCCGCATCTGTTCACCGATCACAAGTTAGGAATCCAGTACGATTTCTTGGCCTTTTTCTTCTCCTTGTCCATCTTCGCCAAAATTTTTACTGCCTCGGTCGCAATTTCAGCACTCACCATTTCTCCCTCGCCGACGCCGAACTCGCCCGTGACGCGGTTCGCAAAAACTGCACAGACGCTCCCCGCCCTGAAACCGTAGACGCTCGATATCGTGAAGAGCGACGCAGTCTCCATCTCGAAGTTCATGACCCGCGCCGCCTGAAGATCCTGCATTATTTCCTTCGCAAACGACTGAGTGTACTCGCCCAAACCGGGCCTGCCCTGACCCAGATAGAAGGAGTCCGTCGAAGCAGTTATCCCCACATGGTAGCGGTGCCCAAGCTTCTCGGCCGCCTGAATCAACGCCAGCAATACTTCGTAGTTCGCCGCCGCCGGGTATTCCACGCGCACGTACTGCTTGCTCGTTCCCTCCAACCTGACAGCGGCGCTCGAGATCACCACATCTCCGACCTTGACATCACGCTGAATTGAACCAGAACTGCCCACGCGGATGAAAGTGTTCGCCCCCACCGCGGCCAACTCCTCTATGGCTATCGCCAAGCTTGGACAGCCTATGCCTGTGGAAGTCGCCGAGATTGGCACGCCGCCGGCCTTGCCGGTGTAAGTTTGATATTCTCGATGATAGGCTACCTTCTTCGCCTCGTCCCACAAGCTCGCTATCTTCGGAACGCGCTCCGGGTCGCCAGGCAGAAGCACGTATGGCGCGACCTCGCCCGGAGCACAGGCTATGTGATATTGCCGCTTATCTTTCGTGGCAGGGCGCTCCGTAGAAACAATCTTCATTTGACCACCGTAAATTGTTAGATTGATGGATTAATAAATCTGAGTTGTATTGAAAAGACCCGAATTTAGCAAAATAAAATACAACACATTTTCACATCAAATTTAATTAATACTGGTTCTATCAGTATATATTTGAGGAACTGGCATGAATGAGAGGTCAAAATTTCTCCTGATATTTTTTGGATCTTTGCTTGTGCTGTTTAGTATAAGCCTTTCCTGCTTTGCTGGATTGGATCGTTCGTGGGTTCAGGAGAATTGGGTTGGCGGGGAAACATCCCCAACTATCCAAGTCGATAATTGGAGCAATGCTTATGACAACTACTACATTGGCGAGAACGAGAATAACGCGGACAACGAGTTGAAGCTCGCCTTTGCAACGTATGAGAACGGGATGAAGATTACTGGTAATAGTGTTAATCTGGGTGCGTTATCCGATGCAAGCTATAAGACGAGCATTCGCTTCAAGGCGCAGGAGAGCAAGACAGTGGATAACATAAGGGTTTATGTGGGAAACAAAACTGTAGGAACGCTTGCTTACAACTTCGGTATCCAAGCGGATAACGAGGACGGCTATCCTGACGGGACTTGGTTGGATAATTTAGTTGCGACGGTTGATGCCACGGGATGGAAAATCGTAGACTTGCCAAACAACGTCTCAATAACGGCGGGAACCATATACCACATCGTCGTACAGCGAAGCGGGACATCTGGTTCTATACAATTGAGGGGGTTGAACACGCTCACGGGGATAATTCCGTACGATGGGCGCGTGGACGACAATGCGAACACCATTTATTATAACGGAACATCTTGGACGGTGAGGGATTATGACCCCATCTACATCCTCGATTACACGGACGCGACTTATCGGGGCCAACCCTATGATAGTGGGGTTAGCGATACAGTCTATGCAGCCTCGCAGGAGGGCGAGCAGTTCACGATAGGTGAAAATAAGCTGCTCACAAAGGTCAGCTTCTGGATGAAGAAGGTCGGCACGCCCGCGGATAGCCTCTACATTGTCCTCTACGACATAACGAGTGGGGAAAACAAGTTCATTCTGACGGCCACGTCGGAAGAGTTCTCAACATCATACGCGTGGGTCACGAAGGAGGCCTCGCCAGCCGTCCAACTCATCACAGGGCATTCCTACCGACTTTATTACAAGTCCCCAAATTCAGTAGATGGCTCAAACTGTTATACAGCTTATTCTGTTTCTTCTCTCTCAACAAACCCATACATTGGATTGAACTATTCCAAGGACAATTCCTATTTCGTTTACAGTTTGGATGAAGGTGCGACTTGGGATGAAACAAGCTATACCAATTATGATGTCACGTTCTACATGGAGCTGGGAACCTACTATTCGAACGCCTACGTCGATTCATCAGTCTACGACGCCGAGCTGGTAGTCGACTGGAAGGTGGTCAGTTGGAATGCCCTGACGCCGAGTGAGACATCGATCACGGTGAAGGTCAGGACTGGTGGGGACAATGACCCGTACGATGGAGGTTGGAGCGACTGGTGTGTCCACGAGAACGATACTGAGAACGCAAGCCTGCCGGACAACCGCTACGCCCAGTACCGGATAGAATTGAGCACAAACGACAACAGCGTCACGCCAGTATTTTATGATATAAATATCGGTTGTGTTGTTCCGCTTGGGCAGCCCACATTACTGTCCCCAGAAAATGGTACTCAGACGACTGACCTCACTCCAACATTCGTGTGGACCATCGGCACAAATGCTGAAAACCATCGCTTACTCGTGGACAATGATCCAGACTTTTCATCACCAAGGGAAAACCAATTACTCGGCGCATCGGACAATACTTACACGCCAACCACAGACCTACCTTTCGACAACTATTATTGGAAAGTTATCGCTATCTTTGAAGAAAATGAAAATACTTCAACAACGTCGACTTTTGAACTGGTCCAAGGTGCCGTGCTCAGATTTGTTTGTATTTCTGACCCTCATTATAATGCGGAAGGGATTCGTGTTGAGGAAATTGTATCTGACTGGATGAATAATGATAACTTCCCGAACATAGAGTTCGCGGTTAACCTTGGTGACCTTGTTTTCGGCGGAAATACAAATAATCTGGATAATGCTAAGGATAATGGTCTCAACGATATTCTCGTACCGTGGATGGTTACGTTTGGTAATCATGATACAGCTGATTACATTAATGAGCCCGATATGCCCTATAATGGGGTTTTGAAGATTGAGAATGAAACTGGTTTAGTCTATAGTAGTTACGATTTCCTTTGGGACAATATCTTGTTTTTAGTAGTATCAGACGAAGGAGACGTAGAACTTCTCCCACTAGCCCAGAGGAGGTGGTTAGAATACATAACCTCACTCTATCCCGATAAGACGACTGTTATCCTCACCCACCAAGCTATTGAAAATACGACGTGGGGTTCCGATCCAACGTACCGGTGTTTCAATGATACTGAAGAGTGGTGGGAAGGATTTTTTGATAACAATCCACAAATTGTCCTCTATATTCATGGTCATAATCATAGGAATAGTACTGGATTAGGTGGAAATTATGATAACGAGTATGGTGTAGACTTTATTCTCGTGCCATCCTCGACAGAATATTTTGCTACTGGCGGTGATACTGGCGTTTATGTAGAGATTGGGGAACATTACATCAAGGCCGCGGAATGGGATGCCAGTGACGATAATTGGGAAGAAAATTACATCCTTGAACATGCAACAATAGACACGAAGGTCGCTGATACTGGCATGGAATGGTACTCCACTACTGTACGTGTTCAAGATGGAGAAAATCTAACTTGGATAAACCATATCCTAGCAGAACAATATAAAATCCAACTTATCGGCGAAAACAATCCAGAGCTAGTGAATCAGAATACGGGGTTCGATTATAATTCAGGAGCGGCTTGGATTGGATTCTCAGACGATACTAATAATGGTTCTACCTCTGGCTACATCTTATTCAACACGCTGGACGACAATTTCAGCGCGTCAACGCAATCAACAGGATATCATGAGGGGAAGGTACCTCATGCAACTACGCCATTCGCAGTTCCAGGGGCCCAATACAGGGTTAAGACGATGGCGAAGGCAGATGCAGTAGTTAATGATGCCTTGGACGTCATCATACAAGTACTGAGTGAAAATGTGATCAAGGTCATCCAGGAGGTAACGGTTCTCAATGATATCGATTTGACTGATACTTACACTTGGTATGAGAACACTTTCACAGTG
>JBGPSS010000086.1:0-4705 GCA_041490225.1 Hadesarchaea archaeon | reverse complement strand
GCCGTGAAGTTTCCTCCGACAAGGGCCGTCGGGATCGTCACGGTCGCGGACCCTGCCGTGTCTGTGGAATCGGCGACTGTGAAGCTGACGGTTCGCGTGCTCCCATCGAACCCGAGCCCCGATACGGACGATGTGGAGCTCACGGTGATTGAGTAGCACCTGATACCCGACCGCACCAGGTACTCGTAGGCGGGCCTCTGCTCCCCCAGGAAGAGCTTCCTCGCGTTGCCGCTCATTATGTTGTATGCGGCGCTCTCGTCCATGCTCGAGATGAGATACCTCCAATATCCGACGGCGTCCGGCGCGGCGCCGCTGACCGCATTTTCCGCGTAGTTGAGCCACCTCTCGAGGCCGTTCGGCCCCCCTCCGGCGTCCGTGCCGAACATGATGCGGGAGTTCCACCTCTCGAAGAACTGCCTCCATTCCTCGCTCAGCCTGCCGTCCGATTGGTTCGCGATTATCTCCCAGCCAGCGCTTCCCGGGCACGCGTCAAAGTACAGGTTGGGGTGTTCCAGGAGGTAGTTGCCCAGCGCGGTGCTCGACAGCGGCGTGTTGTTGAATCCCATGTGGCACCATATGAGCGTCGCGCCAGCGTTGTGGTCCATCATCCTCACCAGCGCCGCGTTGGCAGTGGCGTTGTCCGGTATGAAGTGGAACGAGATTGACGCGTGGTACTGTGCGGCCATATCCACCAGCTGGAGCCATAGCGGGTCGTCCGGTGGGACGTATATGTCAGGGGGCGGAATGGCGAAGCCGGTGCTGTAGTATCTCAGGTTCGTCTCGCCTATGCCACAGAATTTTCCCGTCCTCATCTGCGCGTCCGCGAATGCTGTGAATGTCTGTCCCTGCGTGTACCACGTGGAGGGTTCCGGCGAGTCGGGGGTGTCAACGAACGCCACGAACCTGTCCGGATACTGGGACATGGCCGCGATTGAATCCGAGTCGTCGCACCCGTCGATGGGGTACAGCAGCGCCATGCTCACGCCGGCCTTGTCCATCTCGGTGATCGCCAGGGATGCGCTGGCAGTCGACATTATGTGGACGTGCGAATCGAACATGTCCATGTGCCCCGTGTCCGTGAAGTTCTCGCACACGACGTTGTTCTCCACCGTTCCGTCCGCCGCGTTGTTCACGCGGATTCCGCCGTGTGTGGAAGCCGGGCTGTTCATTATCAGGCAGTTCCGCACGATGAAGTAGGCGGCCGTGTTCTGGATGTCGATGCCGTTCGCGCCGGAAGCGTCTATCGCCCAGTTCTCGATGATGTAGGGATCGCTCACGGTTCCGGAACCGCTGACCACACCATTGGCCGCGGTGAACTGGTAGTCGTTCTGAATGAGAATCGGGCCGCCACTGTAGGTTCCAGACGGAGGATTGTTCTCGCCTCCACCGCCACCTCCGCCCCCGCCACCTCCTCTAATTACGACATAGGCCCCAACACTGGCGATGACAACTACGACAACAACAACGATTGCAATGATCAGCGGTGCTATCCCTTTTTGATCCATTCCAAGCCTCCGATTGATTACTTGCGCTCCTCCTCTTAAAAACCGTTACTGGCGTTTGCGCCCCGCCAGCTTGCCGATCCTCGGGCGCTCACGACTCCCCGCCGCCCGGTTGTGCTTGGTGAGCGAGAAGTCATGGGCGGCTTTCGGGAAATTTATTCCAAATTCGGGCCAGTATGGGGGTAAGAGATCGACTAGTGCACGGCGGCTGTCAGGATAAACTCCAAACCGAGAGTCAGCCCGACGAAGAGGAAAGTGAATAGCAAAGAAAATCTGAGCTTCTTCTTGGCTTTTAAGAAGAACTTTGTCGCCACAATGAACCCAACAAGCGTCGAGAAATTCCACAAGCCCCACAGTGCGAGTTTTTTGGATGTATTTCGCCTGTAGGTGATGACCGATGCTATCATGCTCGCTAAAACAGAACATAGCGCAAAAAGGATGAGCGCTAATGCCGTCGAGTGTTCATACACCAAATTGGCCATACTAACGCTCAGGGGCGTGGATGGGTCAATCCACAGGTCCTCCGTCAAGGCACTTGCCTCGGGATTCAAGCTTATCTTCGTATACTGCAGGCCATGGACTTCCGACTCGCCGTTAAAAAGCCATCGCAAGTTCTCGGCGGGGCGATACTCCTCGCTTGTGTAGTATTCCGCCTCGCTTGTGTTCTCGATGTCGGGATAGAAATCAGGGGACACATGGCCTAACACGACGATAGTCGCCGGGACGATCCTTGAGCCATACAGGCTAGTCGGTTTAAGGGGGTAGTACATCCTCTCCGTGGGGAAAGTTATTGACAGACTGGCCATGTTAACTATCGGAATAACATCGGTGCCATGTACCTGATTTATATATTTGGCGGCTGTGATTTCATCCCAATTGTTCTCCTCAACAAAATATTCCACCTCCCACTCGAAATGGGATCTCTCGTAATAGTCGATACGCTCCCACCAGATGGCTTCCGTTTCCGCTTTAAATTGCTCTAAATCGGACACGTAGGCGACCACGAAAGAATAATCCTGCCCGATGTACGAGTCTAACAAAGAGATGTGCGCCTCTGCCAAGTTTAGGCCTTTTGTGCTCAGGTAGTCGTGGAACGCGTTCCCCTCGGTAGTGCTAATCAATTCTGTGGTAAGCCCCATCTTTTCCACCTTGGAATAAACAGTGACCTCTTCAGTTTCCACCGTAGCGGGGCCCCCTCCAATAGATGAAATGCCCGCCTCTCCCCGTCTTGTAGAAGGGGGAATGTACAATAACGGGTATCCCTGAGTGTACCTCATGAGACTGAAAGCGCCGGATAGTTTTTCAGCTGCACTGCGTTGAACATCAACGCCAGTGAAGGACGGAAATTCCTTGCTTATATCTATCGTTACATCAAGCGGGTTCGCTGGAACGGGGAACAGCCAGACCGCATTTTCACCCGTTAGTTCGCCTGGCGCAAGATAAATCGATAAAAGCATGTTCTGCACGCCATTATCGTAGCTAATCACGCACAGCTGTTCGTTCTCGGAAATCAAATCCCACGCGGACTCGTTGGCATTAAATCTGAGGGACATTCTATCTGCAAAGACAACGGGAGCTGACAAAATAAACAGAATCAAAAGAAAAACAGTTAATCTCGCTTGCGCTTTTAACATAGTTACACATTAGCTAATCCATTCTTAAATTTAAATAGCCTACAAACCGCTCAAACTTCGTTTAAGCGCGCATTTTCCTAGGACTGAAAATTTTACTTTAAACAACGATGCGCTGGAAAAAAGATGACGGAAAAGGAGATTACCAACGTTGTGAAGGAAGTGGTTCTTACCCGAGAAGCCGATTTTTCCTAGGGCCCGAACCCAAAAACGCTGCGAATCCCTTCGGGCTCACCCCTATTCGAGTTCAACCCATACAATTGGGTTTGGCCACATCGAGCAGCAATCAAGCTATCGTCGCAACGAGGAAAGCCAACAAACCTATGCCCATCGCGACCTTGCACGCGAGCGAAGCCTTGGCCGCCGTCACCTTGTCCTGCGCACCGAGTATCAGTGCCGCAGCAGCGATGAAGATAACAATCGAAACCGTGGCGACCCACATGTAGACCGAGCCGAAGATGTTGAGGATGCGCGGCAGCGGCGCCAAAACGATTGCAGCGGCTATGAAGACCGTTGCCAGCGCTGCGGCTTTCCTCGTGCCGTATCTGAGCGGTATGGTGACGATTTTATTCGCACGATCGCCCTTCATGTCCTCGATGTCCTTGATTAGCTCTCGCCCGACCGTGGCGAGCGCAGCCATCGCCGCCAAGATGCTGGCCACCTGCAGCTTGCCTATCACGAGCCCGCCGAAGAGGAAGGCCGACCCGACGAGGTAGCCTATGACGATGTTCCCTGCGATCCCCATGCGTTTGAGCCTCGCAGCGTAAGCCGCCAAGATGAGCGAGTTCAACGCCGCAATAATCACGCACTCCCAATTTATGGGTATCACTAGCAATATGCCGAGGGCGAACATCGCTTGGCTGATCTTGAGCGCGGTAGACGGCTCGACTCTACCAGAAGGTATCGGACGCTTTGGACAGTTCACCTTATCGATGTCGCGATCAAAATAATCGTTTACCGCGTTTCCCGCGCCCGTTATGAGCACAGCCGCGGCGAATGCCAGAGCAGCTTGGACGAATTCGTGGGACGTCCAAGTAAAATTCACGGCCGACTCGCCAATGATGAATACCCCTACCAGCACCGCCAGCCCTGTCAGCATACAGTTCAACGGCCTTATCAACTCGACTTCGGCGGGTACGCGCAATTTTTCACCCTTTAAATATTACTTTCGGTGACCTCTCTCTCCCCTTTTTACTTAAAAGATGCGCTGACGCAAGTCAAGCTTGTAGGGGCAGGTGAAAATGGTAGCTGTTCAAGATATCGTGTGCCAAGACGGTCGCGTCGAGCTGGAGAACACTCTCGCCGAAATCGTCGAACGGATCAGGGAACAGGACATCAGGAGATGTCAGATAGCGGCCATCGTCAAGAAACTAAAAGATAACATAGACTTGGCAAATTTAGACGAACAGGAACCCAAAGCAATCGTTGAAAACAAACTCACCTTCGATGTGGAACCCGACGCGCTATCAAATGTTGCAGTTGCTGGAGTTGATGGAGGCGTGCTGAGCGAGGCGCTGCACGGCCTCGACATCATACTCACGCGCGCTGTCGCTGCGATATTTCGCTATCGCG
>JBGPSS010000085.1:0-4734 GCA_041490225.1 Hadesarchaea archaeon | reverse complement strand
CCCTTCACACCAACAATTCCGCCCTTTTCTCGGCGAATACGTAAGCATCGCTACCACGAATCTCTACAAAAATCGTGTGATCTGGCCGCGAGAGATTCACCTTGGAGCCGTGCACAGCTTTCAGGACTGCAGATCCGACCACCTCGTTTACTTCCTTGCTGGAAAAATCATGCACGCCAACCCTGCTCGCCCTAACCGCAAAAGTTCGGTTTTTACCCAACGTGCGTTTGGCGATATCGACTGCAACTTTGGATATTGCATCCAGCACGGCATTCGTCTTGCTCGCGATGCTGACCGAAACTATCCCTGGCACACTTGCAAGTTTATCCAACACCTTGGCAGCGGTTGTGTCGACGAATATCCTCCCGCGCTCCCTCCTTATGCGATGCTTTAAACCATGCAAAGACAGCTCGATGTTGCCGATTAACTGCCGCTCGAATCGCCTGCGGACTTTTTCGCTTTTGAGAGCCAATTCACCGTAACGTACGATGATCGTCTTAGCCATAACAATCAAGCTTTCTTATAAGGGCGTGGTTAAGAATTTTTAAACACGAGCAGTTGCGAAATCTTCACTTATGCTTGAGTATCTTTGTTATATTTATTGCCGCTCGATTTATGTCCTTTGTACTCTTGGCGCCGGCGCAGACTCCCTTTCCAGAGACGAACAACAGCACGACAACGTGCGGATCTTCCATCCTAAACACTAGCCCAGGGAAGACCTCGGGCTCATACTCCGTGTTATCGAATGTCCTCGCTATCCTCTCAAGATCGAACTCGGTCCCAAAATCAAAGGAGGCCACGATATTCTGCACCTTGACTTTTGGTTCAGCCCTTATCTTGACGCCACCCTTCTTGAGTTTCATTGTAAGCTTCTTTATCGCCAGCTTGGCGTCTTTCATGCTTTTCGCACCGACGCAATTCATCTTGCCAGATGCAAATATCAGGAAAGATGCGAGCGGATCATATGACTTGTAAGCGATGCCCGGGAAGACTTCTGGGTCATACCTTGCTCCGTCCAGTGACCTCGCTAGCTTTTCTAAGTTGAACTGAACTCCCTCGTAAGTGACGGACAAAACAATATTCACGATTTTCTTTTTTACATCTACCACATTTAGACCTCCATTTATTCTTGATGAGGGATTTATATTGCTTTTCTGTTGTTATTAATCTGCTTCACGACACATTTATACTGTTTTGCTCGACGAGTTGAGTTGGTGAAGTGTAAATGGCCGATGTAGGTATCCACCATAAGGGCGAAGTAGACATGGGAAAACTTGTGAAAAAAATTCTAGTAGAGAAAGAAAAAGCTGTAGGAGCTATCGGCAGTTTCATAGGTGTTGTGAGGGGCGTCTCCAAAAATGGTGAAAGGGTCAAATTCTTGAACTATGAACATTCAGATGAAGCCGTGAAAAAACTCAAGAAAATCGCCATGGATATCGAGAGAGAACCTGGAATCTGGCAGGTCCTGATCCATCACGTTGTCGGGAAACTAAAACCTGGCGACATCGCAATCTACGTGTTTGTATCCGGTGAGCGCCGCCACGACGTGTTCTCAGCTTTGCCAAAGATCATGCACAGCATAAAAAAGGAAGTACCAATCTGGAAGAAAGAAGTCACAGAAAGCAGAGAATATTGGGTTCGTGGGGCATGAGAACTTGCGCCTGGTGACCCGCACCTCGGCGGACTCCATTCTTCTGGGCCGAATGCCGAGGGGATGCCAGTTATGCGTGCGTGGCGCAAAGCTTGTGCTCTTCGTTACTGGGCTATGCAAACGCGGCTGTTTTTACTGCCCACTATCGGAAAAACGTCGCGGTAAAGATAGAGTCTACGCGAACGAACGCCCGGTAAATTCAAACAAAGACATTTTTGATGAAGGTAGACTGATAGATGCCCTCGGCACTGGGATAACAGGTGGCGACCCATCTATCAGATTCAAACGTGCGTTGCGCTACATTAGATTACTCAAACAAAAATTTGGAAAAAACCATCACATCCACATGTACTGCTGTAGCAAATTATCACCGAAACAACTTCAAGAACTCAAAAAAGCTGGACTAGACGAGATCAGGTTTCATACATGGTCGGTCGAACCAGTCAAAGCAACGCTGAAAGCTGGACTTCGAACGGGGGTTGAAATACCAGCCATACCAGGCGAGTTCAAACGAGTTAAAAAATTGCTCAAAGAACTTGACAGCGCCGGATGTGATTTTGTCAACATGAACGAGTTCGAGTTCTCCGACACGAACTTGGCCGCAATGAAAGCTCGCGGCTTCAAGATAAAGTCCGATGTGTCGATGGGCGTGAAGGGCAGCGAAGAAATGGCGATCAAGCTGATGCGTTGGGCCGCGCGTAACACCCACTTGAACATACACTACTGTCCCAGCTCCTTGAAGGACCGCGTCCAGCTTCGAAACAGGCTGAAGCGTCGCGCTAAAAACGTGGCGAAACCTTACGAGGAAATCACGGACGAGGGGTTGTTGATAAAAGGTGTAATTTATGGATTGCCGAAATCGAAACTAGCTACAATACGCAAGCTCTTAATTTCCAAATATCGCGCACCATCGAAACTTGTTTTCATCGACAGAGAAAAAAACCGCATCGAACTCCCCAGCCATGTCGCTGAGAAATTGGCCAAACTTGAACCAGCCTTAAACTTCGCCCTCGTGGAAGAATATCCGACTTACGATAGGCTGGAAACGACATTCATACCGATTTAGTTCAAATCTTCGATTTCTTGTACCGCTGCGCGAGTTTCGCGTAGTTTTCAGTTTGAACTTTGATGCGCTTGATCTCATCATCGAGCATCCTTCTCAGGGGCCTAGCCGGAACGCCCACTACGATGGTGCGCGAAGGCACTTCCACATTTGTGAGCACGACCGCTCCCATCCCCACGAGCGTGCCACTTCGAAGCCTCGCGCCGTTGAAGACGATGGCTCCGGCTCCAACTATACACTTGTCCTCCACCGTACAACCGTGAAGAATCGCGCTATGCCCAATCACGACGTGATTGCCGACCTTGACTGGCAGGCAGCGCACACCTTTTTCATACGTGTCCGCAGGATGGACGACAGCATTATCCTGAACGCAGACATAATCACCTATCTTGATGCTCGAGAAATCTCCTCGAACTATGGCTCCAGGCCAAACGCTAGAATGCGCGCCGATCGTGACATCTCCGATCACCGTCGCCATGGGGTGAACAAAAGCCGTACGGGCGACTTTGGGCTTCTTGCCCATAAATGGAAGAATCACCCGAGCACCCCTACTGCGCGACCTTCTTGCTGCGCACAAGTATGATGTCGCCGATGGCCATGATGCTATCGTAGGGTATCGACAACACTTTCCCTCCACGATAACCCCATGCTAGGCCAGATACAACGCCTTCCTTGTCGTCCAGTATCAAGTCCTTAACGTCACCGACGTAGTGCGCCTTGTCCGTATATATTCGCATTCCCACGAACTGGGATATCTTTTTCATCTCATGCACCTCCTATTCTAATATTATTCGAGCGTCCACCGAGAGCGCTCCCTTTGTATATGCAAATATTGGGTTTATATCGAACTCTTTTATCTCTTGCCAATCCATCGCCAGCCTCGACGCAGAGAGCAGTATCTCGACCAACGCGTCAAAGTCAGCTCGTTCCCCTCCGCGCGCGCCGTCCAAAATCGGATACCCGCGAATCTCACGAATCATCTCAAACGCATCCTTCTGCTCTATAGGTGCCACCCTCAAGCTTACATCGCCAGCTATCTCCACCATGACGCCACCTAGCCCAAACATCAAAGCTGGGCCAAACTGTGCGTCCTTGCTCATTCCGACTATGACTTCCTTGCCTTGAGGAGCCATGCGCTGCACAAGTACACCATGAATTTCTGCATCCCGCTTGAATTTATTCGCGTTCGCGAGCACTTTGTCGAATCCACTTTTTACCTCTCCTGAATTGGCCAACCCAAGGATCACGCATTTGGCGTCGGACTTGTGCGTGATATCTGGTGAAACGATTTTTAACACCACAGGAAAACCAATTTTCTCGGCCACGACGACCGCTTCCTCTCGAGTCCTCGCGAGCTGCCCATCCACGACCGGAATCCCATATGCCTTGAAAATTTCCTTAGACTCAATCTCCGTCAAAACTTTACGGCCATTTTTAATAGAGTCAAGAATCTCTTTCGCTATCCTCTTCGCCAAGCGATCACCAAGTGATAGCTAAATCGGGGCTGAAGCTTATTAGTTTTTCCACACATGTGTAGTTGGATGAATATGGCTCACCCATACGTAATTCTAAACGCGGCTATGACATTGGACGGAAAAATCGCGACGGTAGCTGGAGACAGCATGATCTCATGTGGAGCCGACTTGGATCGCATCCACAGGTTGCGCGCTAGGGTCGATGCTGTCATGATTGGAGTGGGCACGGTGTTGGCGGACAACCCGTCGCTCACTGTCAGGCGCACGAGAGGAAAAAATCCCGTCAGGGTCATCGTGGATAGCGAAGCTAGAACACCCCTGACAGCAAAAGTGCTCGATGGCTCAGCTAAAACAATCATCGCGGTAACAAATAGGGCATCCAAACAGAGGGTCAAAGGGCTACTCGAGACCGGGACCCAGGTGATGGCATGTGGCTCGGAAAAAGTTTGCCTGCCAAAACTGCTTAAAAAATTGCATGCGCGAGGCGTGCGAAAGATCTTGCTCGAAGGTGGCTCGACTTTAAATTGGAGCATGCTCAAACAGGG
>JBGPSS010000084.1:0-4749 GCA_041490225.1 Hadesarchaea archaeon | reverse complement strand
CTCGCTTAAATGATTAATCTGCACGGAAATCGTGTTTGCCGTTTTGTCCACATCCCCACCGACAAGCTCCCAACCGCCTCCCGCGCTGGTACGACGATATATAGCCAAGTTACCCTCGCTCACCCCGGTCGGGATTTTGCTTTCGTCGTAGGGCAGGGTGAGAGTAGAGGGAGTAGCGAAGGTCGTCCCGCTCGGCCCGATACTGAAGACATAGCTCACACCTGCGTATCCGGCAGGGGCCTCGATGGGTTTTTGCACAACGTTAAAGGTCGTGTTTTCAGAGAGGGCATTCGGCGGTACTGACAATAAATTCACGTTGTCGTTGGTGATGACGTTGTCTCGGACGATGGGGATGACGATGTTACCTCCAGTCGGAGCGGGGATAGTTACGTTTAAAAAGGCAGGTATGCCCAACGAAGTCCCGCTGCTCGCTCGGTATTGAGTATCGCCAGCGAAGGATGCCGTGATCGTTACCTGAGAGGTCTCGACTGTAACCGTCGGAGCCGTATAAACTACAGAAACTTGGCCTACTGCGTCGGTTGTACCGCTCGATGGGTTGACGCTGCCCGATACCACTGACCAAGTGATTGTCTTGTCCTGGAGCGGGTTGTTGCCAGCCCTCAGCGTGGCTGTCAGGGATTGGACCTCCCCAGAATAGCCAGGATAAAGGGCGAATTGTGATGGAGAAATCGTTAGAGATGTAACACCCCCTTTGACACAGCGGGCTGTGCAGCTCGCGCTGGCCTTAATCGCTGTATTCTCACTCGATGTCGCGGTAACAGTTATGTTATCGGAGGTGTTGTCCTCAGCTATAGCTGGGATCCCAACGGTGAGCGTGACTTGCCTATCCTCAGTCGGGACGACACCCGCGACCGGCGAAGAAAGCGTCAAGTTCCAACCGCGGGTGTCTGTCTTGCTCAGGTTATAATCTTCCGTGACGTTGCCCGTGTTCGTGACCGTGACCGTGTACCTGAGCGAGCCGCCATTCTCGTTTTCCCGATAGCCCGGCGAGATCAACACCGTAACTCCTCGGCGGTTCTCCCGGATGGCGCGAGCTGTGCAGATCGCGTTATCCGTCACCGTGTTATCGGCCTGTGACGTAGCTTTGACGGTTACGTAGTCGCGGGTGTCTTCGAGTGCATTCTCCGGCACGGTGACGCGTAGCGTGACGTTCTCGGATGCGTTGTCTGAAAGAGGCCCGACGGAGGTCTTGGAAAGACTCGTGGTCCAGCCCGCGCTATCCGTCTTATCGAGCGTATAGGTGTCCGGAACGTTGCCCATATTTTTAACATTTACGGTGTATGTGATGAGACTTCCAAGTATGCCGCTTTGGGGGGTGGGTGAAATTGAGACATCGACGCCCCGGACGAGGGCCACAGCGTGAGCGATGCAACTCGCGTTATCCTTCACCGCCGGATATGTCTGCGAGGTGGCTGTGACGGTTATTTTATCTTGGATGCCAGCCGCAGTACCTAAGGGTATGGTGACGCTCAAAGTCGCAGTTCGGCTCTCCTCAAATGGAACCGCGAGCGATGTCGGCGAGAGAGTTGGCGACCAGCTAGGGACGGCATTATCGATCTCGGTCAAAGTATAGGTGTCCGAATCCCCGCCAGTATTAGTGACCGTAACCGTGTACCTGAGCGTGCCTCCCGGGACATTATCCTGGCTGGATAGCGAGACCTCGACGTTTACTCCTGGTGGAGATAAATAGGAGATCTTGAGGAAAGGAAACTCGTTGGAGTATAAAGATTCCTTCGAGTTAAACGAAGCGGATCTGTCTACAGGGCAGTCAGCCGGCGCGCGCACCAAGAGGCTCACGAGGTTATCGACCCCGCGTTGTTCCTTGACGAAATCTGTAACGTCCCATTTGTACCAATTATCATGAACGGTCACGTGAATGGTATTGAGAACCGAGCCGAAATCCGGATGACTGTTCCATGTCACTCCAGTCTCGGACCAATTATCATTATCGACACGACAGGCCCCCAAGTATAGGTTCGTGCCACTGTATGGATATGTGTCATAACACCACATCCAGAGCTCCGCCTTTTTAATCGTCTCGTTCTCAGGGACATTGGAGATGTTGAACTTCAAGTAGGCGTTCTCCCAAGTAGTGAAATAACGCCCGGTATACAGATGTGATGCTGTGCCATGATTGGGAGGCTCTAGCATATTATCGGTTACGTATGTGTCATCCGTTGGCCAATTCGCGATCCCAATGAACGCCTGCGCAATGCATTTGTCGCTACCCGTGACCGAAGGGTTAGCCTGCGACCTCGCGGTGACGGTTATCGTGTCCTCGGCGGGGGGGATGGCGCTGGAGGGGATCGTGACGGTCAGCGTGACATTTTCACCGGCGTCAGGATCAATGGGCCCAACCACGTACTTGTCGAGAACATAGGTCCAGCCCTTGACATCACCGACAGACAAATCATATGTATCTGGATTGCCACCTATATTATTTATCCAAGCAGTGTATGTCAGGGTATTGCCGGGTGCATTCCACTTGTATCCCTCGTAAGATGGGAAATTCACTTCTACTTTATGTGCGGAGATGAACTCGAGATATGGGCAATCACCGGCGTAGATGCCCGTAGCGTCCTTCGAGTCGAACGCGGCGCTCCAACCTGGGCTTTGGTGTTCGGCATCAGCCCTCAAGCCAAAGCTCGCTACCTTGTCGTCTGAGTACTGAGATTGGACCCAGCTTGTGACGTCAATTTCGTACCATTTTTTACTTACACCTATATCTATAGTACCCAAAACATCCGTGCCCCCCTCCGGATGCGGCTGATCTCTCCACGTTATCGTCCACTCGCTCCAATCGTCGTTCTCAACTTCGCGACATTGTACGTTTCCACCAGCGTAAAAGTCGTACAAGTTGAGCTTCACTTGAGTATCTGAAGCGAGACTAATCCCGCTCAGGTCAAACTTCAAAAATGACCTTTCGGTTTTGTATCCAGCCGATTCACTTCCAACGTAGAGGTATGGCCTGCTTCCGTAGTTACTGTTTTCAGCATTCTCCACCACATAAGAATCGCCAGTTGGCAGAAGGCCTGCGTACGCGTATAAATACTCCGAGTCGCTCACGCTTGGTTTCGCCCGCGAGGTCGCAGTTACAATCATCTGATCGGAATAACGCGCGCTAAACGGCAAGGTGACGCTCACGGTCGCTGACGCGGTCTCACCGCTATTAATGCTAAGCGAGGCCGGACTAACCGTCGGACCCCAACCATATTGATCCGCAATACCCAAGTCGTAAGTGTCTGAGAGTATCCCGTTATTCGCGACAGTAACAGGGTATGTTAGAGTCCCCAGAGGTAGGGCACTTCTAATTTGGTCCGCCGGCAAAACGGAAATGTCTACCATATAATTTTCAAGCATGATCCTGAGAATTGGGCAATATTGCGGCGTGCTGCCATCATGCACGCTGATATTAACGGAAGTAGCCACGGTGTTTTCCGTTGGGGAAATTCCCACAAAGCTCACCACGTTGTCTGCCATGACCTGCTCTTGGACGTAAGAAGTGACATCCCAACTATACCAACCCGCTCCATCTCCACCTGTTGGACCAGTTGAACCGCCCCCCACACTCATATTAATGGGGCCAGCGACCATCTCTTCAGGCAGATAGCTCGCTTGGGCAATATTCCAAGTCAGCGTCGTCTCAACCCAATTATCATTCCTCAATGCATGGATCTGCACTTCCGTGCCACCGGCGGTCACGCTATAACAATAGAGGTGAAGCTCAGCGCGGGCGAACGTGCCCTCAGGAAGTTGCCCCGAGAGATTGAATTTAATATATGACCTCTCGGCCCCAATGTAGCGCCCAACGTACATTCTAGCTGGAGGTGAACCAACAGGTCCATTATTGAGATTGATGTCAGGCGTGCTGCTATCTACGTACGTATCACCTGAAGAACTTGTATTCGTGATCCACGCACGTACGGGTTTTGGACCGATCGCCACCATCAACAATAACGCAATTGACACTAAAAGCAAACCAATCAGCACAGTAGCTTTAAAGCGTTTGATCCCCCTCAATTTATTGCCTCCAGCACTCATACCCGCTATAATAATTTTGGCTATATAAAGATATAAGATTACTGGTTCGGCAAGGGTAGGCGAAGGAACCTAGAGTGAATAGATGGGAGATGGATTATCCCCTTTATAGATAGTACAGCGATCACTGCTACTGCTACGACTCCTCCTACTGTTATAGATAATAGGTCACACGAAGGAGGTGGAGCTATAGTTGCCGTCGCCGTGCACGAGGCGCTGTCGCTCTTCGTCGGGTCACCCCTCGAGGTCGCGGTCACTGTTATCATCGTCGAATCTCCTTCAGCCGCATCACTCGGCACGGTGACGGTCACGATCGCTACTTTGTTATCGTCCACCGGGACTGTCAGCGTGCTCTCGTCAAGCCACGCCCCCAGTTGACATCGTCGCTCACGGTCAGGTCATAGGTATCTGAAACCTCGCCCGTGTTCTTGACGGTCACGGTGAAGGCGAGGTTCTCCTCTAGTCGACCGGTCTGATTTTAGGGTGAGATCGACACCTCAACTCCTCGGCGGTTCTCCAGGATGGCACAAGCTATGCCGTAACTGTGAAGAAAATTTGGAACAAATCTAAAAATCATTAGAAAAGATGGTGAATATTTTGCTCTATCTCCGTCTCATAAAGACGGCGATTATTGCGATGATCACTATTACTACGATGACGACAGCAATTGGGAGCAACGGTAGCCCGTCT
>JBGPSS010000083.1:0-4781 GCA_041490225.1 Hadesarchaea archaeon | reverse complement strand
TTCGCCACCTGGATTCCTTCCGGGATGTTCCCGTCCGCTATTTTCTTCCACCACTCGCGCAGCTCGGGCTCGGCGATTGTTTGCTCCAGTTTCTTGAGAGCCTTAGCTTTGACCTTGTTCCAGATGAACTCCGGGATGTGGGTAAATTGCGCTGCGAACGGGGGATAGAGGATTTCGTAGAACCGCTGGAGGCGCATCGGGCCTTCCTCGCCCGCCCACTGGGCGATGAACTTCCACATGGCATCGTTTGCTTGAGATCCAGTGATGCCTGAAGGGTTGATGAGTTTCCCCATCACGTTTCCCGCGGCCATTGCAGCAGCGGCCACGCAGGTTCCGGTGAGGAGAGGATCTTTCTTGCCTTCGTCGGCCATTTTGATGAGGAAGAGGGCCAACGTCGGGAGCGTCTGGATGGAAGCTTCTTTGTACATGTCGCTCATTTTGGTTGCACCTCGTCAAAGATTACCGGAACTCTCTTCCGAAATTCGGCGTGGAGTGGGGCCATTATTCTCTGCATGTCTGGGTGTGCGGCGGGAGAATCCCGGAGACTGAAGACGTGCCGCCACTCGCGGAAGTTTGCCGTCATGACTATCTCGGTTTTCAGGTCGTTGGGCAAAACCCCGCGCGCGGTTTGCGGGGATTTCTTGAAGTCGTTGATCATGGTCTGGTAGTTCGTGTCGTGGTCGATCATCATCATCATCCACTCGAACTCTGGTTGTGGAGTATCGACACGGTTGATGTCGTCGCTCGATATTCCTTCCGTTCCGGCTAGCCACATCAGGGTCGGACAATCGTGCGGGACAATTACTCTTATTTGCTTTCCAAATTTGTCCAGGCTATAGTTGCAATAGCGGGTGGACTCTTGGGTAAAACTGGCCAACCGGTGGCGGACGAGCTCGTGGGTGAATCCCCTGTTGTGGATGAATCTGACGGTCGCGGAGGCGTGCTCGATCACGGACTCGTGCCCCCGCTTGAGAATCATCTCCACGAAATTCTTCCCGCCGTCGCCGAGCGTCCGGTCGAAAGACTGGTATGCGGTGCGGCCAGCATTTTCTATCAGCAGGAGAGGGTCGGGCGTCATGCTCAAAATGGAAAAAGAAGGATTGAGGAGGATTACCATTTTACTCTACTCCAACAGTGTATTGATCTTGGCCAAAATTGCGTCGGCTGTCTTCTTGCGGTTTTCGGCATCACCGCTTGGAACTCCCTTCGCGGCGATGTCAGCATACGCCTTGGCAAGCATCTGGACGTTCCAGAGTTTGTCGCGGATCTTTTCTATTTCTATCCGCTTTGCGTTGTTCTCCTCGTGGAGCTTGAGAGACTCCACGTACTTTGCTTTCAATTCCGGAGAGAGTTCGGCAACATACTTTATCTTGTCCGCAAAACTCTCCAAATCTTCGTCAGGTTTGCACATATTTATTTCTCCTCTTTCTTTGCTTCCGCTGCCGGGGGAGTCCAACTCGGGACCAGGTAATTCAGGGTCGTCGCGGGAGAGTCGGTGCGGAACCACATGCACCACCCCTTGGGTATCTTTCCAAAGAAAATGTTGACGATGCCATCGAGATTTTTCAGGACAGCTCCCAGGCCGTAGGAATACTTCTCCTCGATGCTCTTCGCGAACGTCTTCTTTCCGGTCTGGTCCACGAAGATGCACACCAGGGGACGCCACCCGCCACGACCTGCCTTGGGGCTCCCTTCGTTCACCGTGAACGAAAAAGGGTCTGCAACGATCTTGATTGTCACCAGGGACTTCTTGATGAACCTGGCGATGTCTTGTTCCACTTCCTTGAGGGACGTGCTCGGTAGGGTCACAAAGTCTTCGTACCTCAAGACGATTTGCCCGCCCTTCTTGCCGACGGGCATCTTGAGTTGCTCATCGTACATTATGGGAGAATCGACCGGGGGCGGAATCTTGCTCACGGCATCTATCCCGTGGCGGAACCCGAGCCCGTCAACCTCTCGAATATACTTGACACCGGCCTCTTCATCCGGGTAAGTAACCGTCACGCGGTCGTTGTTCTTGAATCCAGACAACGCTTCCTGGACATCATCCACGTCGGAAACAGGCCAGTTTCCTTCCTCGAGGATTTCAACCCCTCCGGCATTATCCTCGGCCTTGATTTTCAAGATGTTGTTCACGTACACGTTACCGGTGATGGTGTCGCGAGCGCTCACCACCAGGCCCCGTTTGTCTGCCGATATGGTGAACTTCTCGCAGAGACTTCCTTTCGTTGACTTGATTTTGGTTCCCGATTCGTCTGGAGTGCTCGCATCGAGCGTTCCAGAGCAGACGACGGAGGAAACATAATCAGCCAACGACTTTGCTGACGCCACAATTTTTGTCATCGAATCCCATCCTATTCATTTGTTCCAAGCTTGCGCTTTTGAATCTGCATTTTTTAAATATTTTGGTTTGTTGGGAGCAACTCGTGCACGTGCGCGATTCTATTTTTACTCCCATGCATATAATTTCACAACCGAGCACGTGGTTCGTGTTGAGCTTTATCGACCGATAGTGCCACGTCAGGTAGTAGAGTTTTTTCCCGCGGCCTCTCAACGATTTGCCGTGGGTAAAAGAAATGCCACCAATCTTTGCAAGAGAATAAAGAAATGTGGGGTGACAGATTCCAAGCTCTTTTTCCACGTCTATCGATGAGATTGGACCTCCTTCCATCAGTATTTGGACAACGTTTACCATACACCCTTTCCCTCCAGAATACCAGTATCATCGAGCAAACAGGGAGCGAGTTGTTCCAGCATCATCAAACCGGCTGCACTGTTGTCTGGGAGGGGAAATTCAATCATCGCGGGCCTGATGGAGCCGTATTCGTATTTGCAGTTGATAATTTGCTTGTTCTGGCCTTCGGCAAATTCCCACCGGTCAAAGAACTTGAAGCAGACATCAACGAAAAAGTCCGTTCCTTTTACCCACTTGATGGATTCTTTCTGGGACGGGGCCTTCCCAGCGGCCGCATTCTTCTTCTTCACGGACTCGTAGGTTTCGTCGGTCATTTCTCCCATCTTGAACGTGGAACCGAACCACCCCTTGCAATCTCGCATGGTGGTCATGATCATTTCCCAGACAACGTTGACCCACCCGTAGTGGATCTGCATTATGTTGTCATCTGCGCCCTCGCCAGATTTCAGTTTGGTGTGCAAAAACTCCTTGCCATGCAGGTTAAAGAGGTCTTGATCCAGGGCCATTTTATACGTGGAAAAAGAGTCCATGATCCCGAGGACGTTCTCCCCGCCGTCCATGATCTTGCCCACGAAGTCTTCCACGAGGAGTTTCGTTTCCTCGAAGCTCATTGACTGGCCCTTGTCCGGGTCGAGGCCGTGGAGGTCGATTGCATCAATTTTAGGAAGCAGGGGGACGAAATATCTCTTCAGGTATGGATAGTTTAGGATGCGCTCGTTCCAGACGATTTCCGTGTCCCCGATGATAATCTTCTCTATCTGCGGGAGGATTCCCTTGGAAAGGAGCTTGACGCAGCCGGTGTATCCTTTCTGCTCCATGATTGGCTTGTACTCGTCATTGAAGAACCCCAAGAGCCCAAACGACATGGACTTGCCCATCTTCCGGCGACCAAATCCACCAAGTTTGATCCCACGCATCTTGATTGGATCTTGTTTGGTGTACTTGTGCGTCCGGGAGTCGAGAGTTTGAGTAGGTTCTTTGACTTTTTTATTTGACTTGGGAGTTGCAGCAAGGACTATCGTTTCTGTACCACTCACAGCTCATCCTCTCCCCCGACCTTTTTAATTTCAGACTTCTGTTCCGGCGAGGGGGTTTCTGTTGCCTGAGAGAGCGCGGCCAGTCCGAGGACGTTGAAATTGATGTCACCCTTGTCGGATTTCACGCGCTTGTGCGACACTTTATCAAATACGGAATCGGAGCGTCTCGTCTGGTATGAGACAAAGCACTTCACGGCATCGAGCTCGAACTTGAACGGAAGTTGCGTCATCCACCGGGGACAGTACGCGTTCTTGAAGTCCTTGATGCTCGAGTCGGACATCGTGACCATGATGGAGTTGCCCTTGGTTGGTCCTTCCAAGTCGACACCGGTGATGAACACAACATCGTATGCGATCTGGGAGTAGTCAAGCTTGTCCGGCTTATCTTGGCGGATCATATTTGCATCGTGCCACTGTTCAGCGTCGGCAAGCGGGGTTGTGAGAGGCATTAAACCGGAGATACCATCTTTCCCACACACGAAAATTTCTGGGTCAAAATCCGGGTTATCCTCGGAGAGGATGTCGATGAGCTTTCCATTCGTAAAAGTAGTGAGGTTTTCCTCGTCTTTCTTTCCTTCGGACAAACGCATGATGTACGGGCGGAGGAGTTGTACTCTATTCGCGAAGAATTTCTGACCGGGGATTCCGTTTGGACCCGACAGCTTGATGATTCCCTTCGCGTATGCTGCGTTCTTTTCCCTGGTCTTCCAGTAGATGTGAGCGGTTGCGGAATAAGAAGCCAACATGGGCATTCCCTTGCGGAAATTGTCCGTCTTGTTGTCGCCGAGCTTTTCGTCCGATTCCATTACTATGACATCGTTCCCGTCTTTCCACTCGGTGTATTTCACCCAAACTTTATTCTTGGGGTCAAAAGTAGCAGGTTCCATGATCGGGACGGGACGCATCTTTGCACCATTGCCACTCCCTCCATCGACAGCAACTTGGGCACAGGCTATTTTGCCAGCTGCGATCAGAGCAGCACGAGTTTCTGGTTTCTTGTTCCATTCGTCTCTGATCGCTACTATCTTAGCATCGTTGAAGTCGCGTGG
>JBGPSS010000082.1:0-4880 GCA_041490225.1 Hadesarchaea archaeon | reverse complement strand
GGCGCGGGGAAGACGACGCTAATACACATGCTTTCCACGATTTTGCCTCCGACCAGCGGAACGGCGAGGGTGGCAGGCTCCGATGTTCACGAAGATTCAGACAGCGTTCGCAAGGCGATCGGGATAGTTTTTCAGGAGCCATCGCTTGATAATCGTCTGACCGGCAGAGAAAATCTGGACTTTCACGGACGGATGTATGGTATAACAAAAGAACAGAGGAATGAGCGGGTTAAAAAAGTTCTTGGAATTGTCGGGCTCACGGATCGCGCCAATGTCATGGTTCAAAATTACTCGGGCGGCATGAAGCGCAGGTTGGAGATGGCACGCGGCTTGATGCATCGACCAAAAATTCTCTTTCTGGATGAGCCGACCCTTGGGCTTGACACCCAGACGAGGCGCATCATCTGGGAGCACATCCGAATGTTGAACGAAGTAGAAAAGGTCACGATCATCCTAACGACCCACTATATAGAGGAGGCCGACTACCTCTGCAATCGCGTTGCAATCATCGACCACGGAAAGATAGTGGCGCTCGGTAAACCGGATGAGCTGAAGAACAGGCTCAGAGGAGATGTCGTTTCGATAAATATCTCCAATCCAGAAAAATACCTTACCATCTTTCGGAAGAGCAAACTCGTGAAAAAAGCGAAAATCGTTGATGGAACTTTGCGCTTGCAGGTGATCAGCGGCGAGCGAGCGATACCGAAGTTGATTGATCTTGCCAATAAGCATGGCGGCCAAGTTCACACGGTCAGCTTGAACAGGCCGACGCTCGAGGACGTTTTCATCCACTACACCGGCAGGGCGATCAGGAATGAGGTGGCTACGAGCCGGGAGTATTTAGGTATAGGTGCGAAGGCGCACGGGTGGAGATGAGATGGCCGCTGGACAGGTAATCTACACGCTCTGGCTCAGGGAAATGAAGTGGCTGGTGCGGGCCAAGTCGAGGATAGTCGCGTCGGTCGTTCAACCGTTTCTGTGGCTGGCGATCATCGGGGTAGGGATGAGCTCCACGCTCACGATGTCGGGTCCCATCGACTACCTCCATTTCATGGCGCCAGGGATAGTCGGGATGACGCTGATATTCTCCTCGACGATGGCGGGCGTTTCCGTGCTGTGGGACAAGCAGTTCGGGTTCATGAAGGAAATATTAGTCGCCCCAGTTCCAAGGATTCAGATAATGCTCGGCAAGGCTATCGGGGGAATGACGACGTCGATACTCCAGGGGCTGCTGCTTCTCGTGGCTGCAGCAGCGGTTGGTGTTAGGCCACCGAGCGTCGTCGCACTCCTCCAGGTTTTGGCCTTTATGGTCCTGATCTCCCTAAGCTTCGTGAGCGTGGGCCTAGCATTCGCCTCGAGAATGGAGGACCCGATCGCTTTCCCGATAGTGATAAACTTCCTCATCATGCCGCTGTACTTCCTATCGGGTGCGCTTTTCCAGGTCCAACTAGCTCCGAGCTGGCTCAGTTTTCTATCTCACCTAGATCCACTCATGTACGGCGTGGATGGCATAAGGGGAGCGATCCTCGGTTCATCGTATGCTCAATACCCGATGTGGTTAGATCTCGCCGTCATCGGCGTGTTCGCAGTAGCGATGATTCTGCTCGGCAGTTACCTCTTCAAAAAAATAAAGGCATGAAAAATTGGTGCGGGAGACGGGATTTGAACCCGCAACATTCAGATCTTCAGTCTGACACTCTCCCAGGTTGAGTTACTCCCGCACTATTCAGTTTTATCTTTGTCTAACTTAAATCGATTTGCTCTGGAACACCTGAGCGATAGAATGACAAAATATGATGGCGGGCCCGCCGGGATTTGAACCCGGGTCACCGGCTCCGCAGGCCGACGTCTTATCCAGACTGGACTACGGGCCCGAGTTATCGTCGACTCAGATTAAAATAAAGCCGACTCAAAGTGTTTAAGTAGAGGAAAGCAAAGTTTTTGTGATTACCATGGCGAACGCATGTACCTCGTGCAATCGCGAGATAGCTCAGGGCGCGCGGGCAGTCAAGTTTTCATGCCCAGGCTGTGCTGACTTCGAGATATGGCGGTGCGAGCACTGCCGCAGGCTCAGCAACGTCTATGTTTGTCCCAAGTGCGGATACACGGGGCCGTAAAGATGGCTGAAGTCGCTGTCACTGTTAGGCTCATGCCTGAGAGCGCAGATGTTGACCTAGCGCACCTCGAGGCGGAAATAAAATCGCACGTGAAGGTTCATTCTGTTTCCCGTGAGCCGATAGCTTTTGGTCTCGAAGCCCTTCGCGTGATCGCCATAGTGCCAGACGCTGCTGGCGGGACTGAGCCGCTCGAAAAGAAGCTTTTAACGCTCGCGGGCGTGGGCAACGTCCAGGTAATCGATGTGCGTCGTTTATTGTGATCCAGATGCGAAGGCGCGGACCGGTAATCCTCGGCAAGTTCGGGCTAGGTTGGTGCAGGCGCTGCAATCTGCCGTTGTTGGGCCGAGTCTGCGATAGGTGCGGATCGAAGGCCGCGGAAGTTGCGTTGACCCCGCCGGGCGACGCGAGGCCAGCTTTCAGAGGAGATATCGAGCTCCTTCGTGCAGTGGTCGCCGATCAATTTGGATTACGGGTCGCCGATGAATTTTTTCCGGCTGACAAGGTGATTGTCCTAAATAGGACACCGGCACTAGATCGGGCAGATGAGGTCGTAGTGGACGGCTTCGTTATTGGCCTTTTACACTTCAACTTGCACAGGATGCGGTTAGAGTTCTCACTCAAGCTGGAAGGCGCGCGGAGGGTGGCAAGAGCAGGTGGTGCGAAATGGGTCCGCGTCGACGAAGGAGCTGTTGAGCCAATCATCAACGGTTCGAGTGTGCTCGCCCCCGGCGTCACGGCTGTCGATAGCACGATTGAAATAAGGGATGATGTTTACGTCGTCGATCCTAACGGCCAGGTGATTGCGGTCGGCCACGCCAAGATGAATGCTGAAGCGATCAAATCGCGACAACATGGCATGGCGGTAAGGGTGCGGCAGAAAGAGCGAGCGCGCGATTCACAAATTTTACAGGGCGGGCAGAGCTGGGCGGAGGCGATCGAGGCGAACCGCTCGACAATCAAAAGTTACGAAGATCGGGCGAAGCGGTTCATAGCCGATGTTGTGGAAAGGCACAAAGATAGGCCGTGCACCGTGGCGTTTAGTGGAGGGAAGGATAGCTTGGTGACGTTGTTACTCGTAAAAGATGTCGTGAAAGATCCAAAGATACTTTTCGTTGATACTGGGTTGGAATTTCCGGAGACGGTCGAGCACACGAAGCGCGTGGCGCAGGACCTCTGTGTCGAGCTCATCGTCGAGCACGCTGGAGACGCCTTCTGGCAGGCCTTCGGGTATTTCGGGCCGCCCGGTCGCGACTACAGGTGGTGCTGCAAGACATGTAAGCTCGGTCCCACAGCGAAGCTCATACGCGAGCGATTCCCCGGCGGCTGCGTCACTTTCTTGGGGCAGCGCAAGTACGAATCAGATCAGCGGTATCGTCAGCCAAATATATTGGAAAATCCTTGGGTGCCCGGACAGATCGGCGCGAGTCCAATAAAGGGATGGACGGCGCTTCACGTCTGGCTCTACATATTATCTCGTGGTGTCGAGGCGAATCCACTTTATCGAGAAGGCTTGGAGCGCGTGGGCTGCTGGCTCTGTCCGGCATCCGAGCTCTGGGAATTTGGCTTCGTCGCAAAGAAACATCCAGAACTTTGGCGGCGGTGGGATAGTGCTCTGCAAAAATGGGCAAAGGATTTTGGTCATTCGAAGGCATGGGTTGAGTATGGTTTCTGGCGGTGGCAGGAGCCGCCGAGCGGACATATGAAGCTCGCAGAGGAACTTGGGGTGGGAATCGTACCGGCGGAACGAAAGGCTGAGAACAAGTTGAGTTATAAACTCGTCGCAGGGTTCAGCCCTTGCAAGGATGGCAGGACTTCTGCGGAGGGTGCATTCGATGGCTCGCTCGACATCGAACGCGTCGCCAACATGTTGAAGACACTTGGCAATGTGATGAGCTCAGATAAGCTCGGGGTCGCGAAGGTCAGCATGGATGGTGTCGAGGCACAGGTGTACGGCACTGGAAGATTTAGGGTGCTTGCAGAGGATGAAAAGAAAATCATGCGGGGAGTTGACTTGCTAGTGAAAGCAGTCGTGCGGGCGGAGCGTTGCGTTGGTTGCGGGGTCTGCGTGGGCAAGTGCTCTAAAGGCGCGATTTCACTCACAAAAGGTCGAGCATTCATAAGCGACGCTTGCGATCGCTGCCTCAACTGTTACGAGTATTGCCCGGTGCTTTACTTCTGAAATCCTTTTAAGCGGGTTTGGAGCTACCTTACAGATGATGGATGAATACGAAAATGGCAAAATTTATTTTGAGCAATCGGCCGTTTAGTAGCTTTGGTTACTTGGCAGTAAATTTTCATCGAGGGGAGAAAAATGGATGCAGCTGAAAGAATCATAATCATCTCGATAATTGTCACTACTTCGGTTGGTTTAGTAGCGTTCACAGCTGGCACCATTTTCGGCAGCGTGGCAGTGGTGGCTGCAGGCATAGACGCACTGGCTGATACAGCTACTTCGATAGGAGTTATCGCTGGGTTACTTGTGGCAAGGCGGCCTCCTGATGAAACTCATCACTACGGCCATCGACAAGCCGAGACTCTGACATCGGCGTTCCTTTCGGTAGCGCTGATATTCGTAGGCATCCGCATAGCATATTCAGCTGTAGAAAACCTTCGTCAAGGCGTTACAGTCGATGCGAGCATCCCACTTTTTATTGTGACGATAGCGGCAGTCGTCATCGGCGCTGTGCTGGCAAAAAACAAGATATCCATCGGTAAAAGGACGGGCAACCCATCTGTTGTGGCGGACGGTTACGAGACCTTAGC
>JBGPSS010000081.1:0-4960 GCA_041490225.1 Hadesarchaea archaeon | reverse complement strand
CCGTTGTAGGTCTGGGGACGGCAGTGTCGGCCAATGCCACCGTGGGCTGGCTCAACCTGAACCCGGCAAATGGCTATGGAGTAATACAAGGAATTTGGGACTGGGGTGATGGAACTAGCACCCCTGAAACAAGCAACTATGCTTCCGTTTCCCACGTTTACAGAGCACCAGGAGTTTACCCGGTTACCCTGACCCTGAAGTATTACTGGGTAGTCTCAGGTAACCTTGTCTATGAAGGTATACTGGATGTCAACACCTTTAACTACGCTTTCTGCGGTGTGCGAGTTGACCGTATACGATACCTGCTCGATTTCAACGCTTGGATTCAATGAGTTCAACCGGGTTTTTGCGGCTTCGACTTTTGGGTAACCAAGTAACGAGGTGTCGTAGAGGAGCTGTCGGTGGAGGTTTGTGATATCGACCACATCATGATCGACCAGTCTGAGGCGGCCGACTCCCATCGCCGCAAGTTGAAGCGCGGAAACGCAACCAAGGCCCCCGACCCCGACCACGCACACCGAGGCGCCCCTGATTTTTTCTTGTCCCTCTAGTCCGATTTCTTCCATCACTATTTGCCGCGAATACCGCTCGAGTTCTTCTTTCGTTAGGGTCAACTCAACCACCACTTACTATTGGATATATAGATATTTATAACTCCGTTATACAAAATGATTGTGGGATAGTATATGAAAATGTTGCTTATTCATTGCGATTATTTTTCATACACCACTACCAAACCGACGAAGTTCGCTGAAGAAATGGCAGACGAATGTAAAAGTTGTGGGATAAAAGACGCGCTGGTAATATTCGTCACTGTTGAAAAAGAGGACGTTGTTGATAATGAGAAGTTGATCAATAAGAGCGCCGAGGAGATCATAACGAAGGCTAAAGAAGTGGGCGCAAAGGCATTGGTCCTATACCCATTCGCTCACTTGTCAGAAAAAATAGGCCCCCCGGACGTTGCAGCAAAAATTGTAGATGAACTCAGTAAGAAACTTGTGGCATCCGGTTATCGCGTCAACAAAGCTCCATTTGGTTGGGAGAAAGTTTTTTCTCTGACTTCGAAGGGACATCCTTTGGCAGAGTCATTCAAGACAATAAAAATATAGTGAATTGCAAGTGTTTTATCTAATAGCCCTAAAATAAAAGTGTGCCGGGGTAGCCTAGCGGTTAAGGCGGTGGGCTGCAGACCCGCTATTCGCAGGTTCAAATCCTGCCCTCGGCTCCAGCACAATATTCATTCACTGGGCAGATTTGGAAGAACCATATCTATTGCGTACGCGTTCTACTTCCCCCAACAAGGCTAGCCCCAACACCGCATTTTCCTTATGCGGAGCTTCCATCGTGAAAAATAGGCCGAGGTACTGTGCATCGCGCAAGAGTTTCTCGAGCTCTTCTGGAGGAGCGGGGAGGCGTTCTTCAGGCGATATCTTTTCTAGGGCTTTTGATAGGTTAGAATACCCTTCTGTGAGGAGAGCAGCATTGGGGAGATCATCCAACGCCACGGCTGATTTTTCCTCCGTCATGCACTTTCTGCACTCTCCGGAAGCACAACGGAGCGCCGGCATCCCGCATACATCACAGTTCACAGCCCCCCAAATCAGGCGGGATACCGAGCAAGCGATTTTTGTAATTTCTGAGCGATTCAAAGCGCGCTGAATTTTTATCTTTCCATTTTTGAAGATGCTGATGTCACGCCCCTTCCACGTGAGCTTGGCGACACCCAGATTCGGACTACATTTCACAGCGGAAAAGCGTCTACGGTGAATTTCGAGCAGAGAACAGAGTACGGTGGGGTCGAGGAAAGGCCCGCTCCCGACTTCTTCCTTTCTAAGCTCTACATCTGCCATTAGCTTCCCTTTCTCCGATGCGCACGGTTGGAAGTAGAGAATTGCTTGTTTTTTCATCTCTAGGAGTTCGGAGAGTTCGATGCCTTTTGAGAGGATGCAATCGCTTGCGAAAATTTGACGAAATAACGTGGGAGCACCTTTCAATTTTTACACCGAGCCCTAACCACTCGCGGATTTTTTCTCACGGTATTCTTTTATCGCTTTTCGCATGGCTTTGTACGCGAGCACAGCACAATGCATTTTTACAGCGGGGAGACCGAGTTCTTTTGCAATGTCTTTTATTGATATTTTTTCTGCTTCGTCAATGGTCTTTCCTTTGGCGAGCTCGGTTGTCACAGATCCTGTCGCAATGTTGGCGGCACATCCGAATGACAAAAATTTTGCGTCAATAATCCTATCATTTTCAATCTTTAGAAACATCTGATACATGTCACCGCACTGTGGGTCGCCTTCGACTACAGAGACAGTCGGGTTCTCCATTTCGCCGATGTTTTTTGGATTTTTGAATAGATCCATTACCTTTTTCGTGTATTTTAACATGCTTCGTTCGGTATAATCAACTGGCACACGATCACCTAAAATGCCCCAGGTTTGACTGGGCTTATCTTTCTCAAATTTTCTATCACTTTCGGCAGGACATCGAGCACGTAGTCGATTTCCTCGCTCGTGTTGTATCTGCTCAGCGTGAACCTTATCGCTCCATGCGATACTTCGGGTATCACCCCTATTGCTGTCAAGACGTGGCTCGGTTCGAGTTTTCGCGTGGCGCAAGCTGAGCCAGTGGCTACAGAAATTCCGTTCAGGTCTAGGTGCAATAGGATGGACTCGCCTTCAACGTACTTGAACGAATAGTTGACGTTCGATGGGCTCCTCTTCTCGCCCATGGGCCCATGAAGTACGACGTAGGGGACGCGTTTTTCTATCCCATCCGTTAGCTTATCTCGGAGTTTGCGCATATGTTCGACATTTTTTTCAAAATTATCGAATGCAAGCTCTGCCGCTTTGCCGAAGCCTACAATCGCGGGCACGTTTTCAGTGCCCGGCTTCAATGGAAACATGGAGATGTAGCCATAAGTTACGGGCTCGATTTTTGTCCCCTCATGCAGGTAGAGGGCGCCGACACCCTTGGGGCCGTGGATTTTGTGAGCGCTCAAGCTGAGGAGGTCTATGCCCACCTGCCTCACATCTACGGGAACCCGCGCATACGAAGCGGCTGCATTAACGTGAAAATATATCTTGTGCTTTTGCTCCTGCAGCAGCTTGCCGACCTCCTCGATCGGCTCGATGGTCCCAATTTCATCGTTGACGTGCGCCATGCTGACGAGGATCGTGCCCTCGTTTATTAACTTTTGAAGCTGCTCCAAGTTTACGAAACCTTGGGAGTCGACGTTGAGGTAGTCCACCTTGAAGCCCTCTTTCTCTAGCATCTCGCACGGTCTCAGGACGGAGGGATTTTCTATATTCGTCGTGATGATGTGGTCGCCGACCTTCCTGTTCGCGTGGGCGATGCCTCGGATGGCTAAATCGTTGGCCTCCGTTGCGCTTGATGTGAAGACGATTTCCTCGCCTGCCGCATTTATCGTCCTCGCTATCGTCTTCTGTGCTCTTTCTACGGCGTCCGCGGCTTCTTGCCCAAGCGAGTAGAGGAAGAGTGGATGACCAAATTTCTCCTTGAGATAGGGCAACATCTCTTCCAAGACTTCTTTAGCGACCTGCGTCGTTGCGCCGTTGTCCAAGTAGACTTTCATGATTATCATTTTTAACCACAACATTATCAATTTTAGCTATAACGACGTTATATATTTAAGTAGTTCCAGAAAATCTCTTAAACCCTCTCTGATTTCAGCACGCCTAGATAAAATTTAATCATCTTCGAGGTTTTTCCGCTACAAATATGCCTACATCGATAAAGCCTTTGACCACGGCCACCTTTAGATTTTTCAATCCTGACTGCTTTATGAGGTTCATCCAGTGTTCTTTCGGACTCCATACGAAACCGAAAAAGAGCATCAGGAAAAAAAGTTTTGGTGTCCTTGGAATTTCAAGTGTGACGAATTTTCCGCCTGGCCTCAACACCCGATAAATTTCCCGTATGGCTTTTTGTTGGTTTTCTGGTCCGTGTATCTCGTGTAAAACCGAACTCGCGTTGACGACATCAAATGTGTTGTCTTTGAACGGGGTGTTTAAGATATTGCCATGTCTGAACTCTACCTTGTCGGCAACCCCTTCGATTTTCGCGTTTCTGCGTGCTAGTTCAGGTGAGGAGCCGCTAACGCCCTTGAAAATGTCGATGCCAACAACTTTTCCCGTGATCAGCTGTTTTGCCAGACCAATGGACGCTCTTCCCATACCGCAACCGACATCCAAAATTTTTTCGTTGCTCCTTAAATTTGAAAATTCGGAAATCCTCTTCCATATTTTTTCCTGCGGTTCCATCTTGAAAAGCGAGTTATAAAGGGGCACATAGGAAACTGCTATCCAAAGTCCGATGAAAGCCACTGGTATTCCAATAATCAACAAAAGCGTGCCCAATGGTGGACTTGGAAAGGTTCCGATGAGCGCCACACCCAACCCGATGATTCCAATTATTCCCATGTAAACAAAATATTTTACTGCGGTATACCCGTAGTTCGGTTTTTCCCTACGTGCCTGAAACCTTTTGATTTCCGCCCTACTCACGCTGAAACCTCCACCTAAATTTAGCTTTATTTTACCTTTCAAAAAGAAAAAGGTTGGGGTAGTTTAACGGCATCAGAGTGGCGCGGGGGAAGGGATTTGAAGCCCTATGGACAGTCATTTCCGTAATTAATGCGCAGGATCGAATTAATGTGCAAGCGGCTGAATAAATGTGCAGACCATAATTAATGTGCAAAGCCCCTTCGTGTATTGCGAGTATTGCAAGCACAAAACTTCGTGTATTGCGAGTATTCGTTCCGTCTATCCGAACCGTTTTTGACTTTTCTTCGTGTATTGCGAGTATAAACCATATATGGGCGTTTCGAGTATATCTTCGTTTTCGTCCGTCCGAACCATTTTTTGACTTTTCTTCGTGTATTGCGAGTGTAAATGTTGTCTGTAAACTATTCTCATGATTTTATTTGAAGAATGGG
>JBGPSS010000080.1:0-4995 GCA_041490225.1 Hadesarchaea archaeon | reverse complement strand
TCCCAATGACGGGCGTGGATTTTGCACAGAAGATTGGAGATGATACCGTCCACGTTGCACTCACTCAAACATGCACGAAGTGCAAGTTGGTTTACCTACCGGATTACAAGACAACAACGTTTTCGCCTTATTCGCTCGAAGAATACCTGGCAACGATCAAGAAAGCAAAAGAGGCGTGGGCTCCAAAATACATGAGCCCTCTCGGCGACCCGAAATCCTCCCAGATGCCGTGGCCGAGTGTTGTGGACGGCTTGAACAAGGAAATCATGCTAGCGCTCGGAGAAACGATGCCTGGTACGATGATTGTTGGTCCAGAAACTCTCACCCACAATTCCACAGACAAAGAGAGAATGGCACAGGTGAAGAAACTCCGTCCGGACTGGTTCCCCAAGTGGTGGCAAATCTTCAAGAGGTGGAGAAAACGCAAGTTCTGGCGCAAGTCCTTCCACACCAAAATCAAGGGTCAGGTTTACAAGCCACAAGACGATAGGGCTGACTCCATCGAATTTGCGTCGGGTGGAAAGGTAGAAGTCCACAAAAACAACGACGGTCCAATACGGGGAGGTCCAAATATGTTCAGAGAACTCTGGGATGGCCTGTGTTCGTCCGAGTTCAAGCGTGAATTGATGGACGAGTTCACCCCCGAGCAGACGTGGATCTGCAAACACTGCGGATACGTCAACTTTATAGCGAACCCGGAAAAGAGACCAATTTGTAGCAGGTGTGGAGTGGAGTATCGATGATGGAAAAAAAAACCAGACAAGCGAAGGAGCAAGAGTTTCTGGGCTTCCTCCGCGAGCACGGGAACTTAAACGAAAGGCAAATAGCCGACGCGCAAAAAATGAGCGTGAGCGGTGTTTGCATCAGAATGAACAAGCTTCTGAACGAAAATAAGGTGTCCTGCTCGAAGGTAAAAAACCAGCAGACGGGGAAAACTGAACTTGTTTGGAATGTTGTCGACAAACCGCAGCAGTTTTTGGGCGTCCCTGGTCCTGCTTTTTTATCGGACATTAAGCCAACGTGCACGCACCAGACCGAAAATGTCGTGGACGGGTCGAAGAACTCCACGCCTCCGGAAAAAGGAAACATCGAGACGATAATGGACGCCCTAGACGCGGCGTGCGACCTCGCCCACGAGACCGACGGCAAAGACTACGCCAGGCTGCAGAGGATTGGAAAACTCATGGCCGAATTGGCCGGATTTCTATTTTACGAGGCGAAGGTGACGGAATGATCTATGTCGTCGGAGACAGTCACGTTGGCCTGTTCGTTGGCCACGAGGAATTTCAAACGTTCCACATCGGAGAACCGACGGCCTACAATTTGGTAGAGTTGAAGAGCACCAACCAGTCGTTCAAGAAGCTGAACGAAGCGATGGACAAGATGGAGAAACGCTCCAGGGTGATCCTGTGCGTGGGAGAGATAGACTGCCGGATTCACATCTACTACCAGTACAGGAAGACCGGCAGGAGTATGGAGAAATTGATTTCCGCGACCGTCGAAAGGTACGTGGAAATTTGCCACTACCTGAGGATCAACAATTTCATTCCCGTCGGGTGCAGCATCCCGCCCGCCGGCTACGAAGGCAACGACTACAACTACCCATACTATGCCCAGTCCCAGATGAGAGCATACATCTACGATAGATTCCATAAGATGCAACGAGAATGGTTGTATAATGTCCCCGAGCAGTGCGAACGTTATTTGGATCTCTACGCGTCAACGGTCCACAAGGAATCGGGGCTGGTGCTGGAGCACTATACCACCGACGGGGTGCACTTGAACCAGAACGCCTTCAAGTTCGTGGAAGAGGCGATGAAATGAAAATACCAGTTTACTGGAGATTTAGGGACAATACCCAACCTCTCGGATGGTTGGAGTTGCCAGATGACAACAAAGAGAGCATAATTGCTGTGAAAATGCTGAGCGAGGGCAAGGTATCGATCCAGCCAAAGATCACGATCTTCCGGAAGAAAGGTCAGGTCGAGAAAGCGGAAGTCCCCAGCCTATCCTTCGTTATGAACGACAAGCGGCTATGGTGGAAGAAATAATGCCAAAAATAAAAATTAGCTGGAGATACATGGACTCCGACGAGTTAGACTGGGAAGAATCTCCAAACGGGTTCGAGATTTCCGACGAAGAATTGAAAACTCTCAAATCATTAACAAAAGCGGCTGAAGTTGCATCGAAAACTCAAGACAAGTGCGACGAATTTCTTCACTACTTGAAGAAGAAGGCCAAAAAATGAACCAAGAAGAAGCCCTCCGGAGAATCGCGCAGTATGCCAAGAAGTTCCCCAAGTTCCCAGTCAGCATCTGGTGGTGCGACAATCGCCTCTACTGGACCTGGATTCTCGGCAACAACTACCAGAACAAGCAAGAATATTACGGCAGTTACCCCGGAAACTACCTGGAGAGACTGGGGGCTTTGTTCCCCGAGATTTATACCCCGGATTGCCTCCACCTGTTCAGCGGCGCTTTAAAGAAAGAACAAATAGGGGAGGCACTCCGGTTAGACAGCAATCCGAGAACGAACCCGGACATCTGTGCAGATTTCAACACGTGGACTCCTAATAGACTCTTTAAAATTATATGTGCAGACCCCCCGTACAGTTTCGAGGATGCGGTTCACTATGGGACGTGCATGATTAACCGGAATGTTGTCATCGAGAAGTGCGGGACAATGCTCGAGAAAGGCGGACTGATACTCTGGCTGGACCAGACGCTGCCCATGTGGAGCAAAAATGATCTATCATTGGACGGGTTTGGCGGGATTGTGATCAGCTCGAATCACAGGTTCCGGTGCGTGACTGTTTTCCGGAAGGTGTAGTAGGCCGCCCGAATATATAAAGGTATCGTAGATAAGTTTAAATAGCAGCGAGGTGTATTTACAAGTCATGAGCTTTAACTTTGGGAAGGTGCTGGCGAATGCTAACGTCAAGCAGAACGTCGGGAAGTACAGCGGGGTAATTGCCGTCCAAATTCAGCACAAGATCGAGTTAGTGCCGGAAGGATGGGTCTGGCTGGATGAGGATGTCTACCTGGACCTCGGGTTGGATGTGTTCCTGACGGCGTTCGAGTCCACGATGATTGAACTCCACACGGACGAGCAGTTAGCCCAATTGCCAGTCGTTAATCCGGCGGACATGGTACTACCTGGAGGGACATTCTTCCAGTGCGGTACATAGAGGTACGATAAAAAAGGTCACGGGGAGAGGTCCCCGTTCTCCCTGTAGAAATTGACCCAGTACTCGTACATGCTGCGGAATAAATCGTCCTGCTTCTGACGGGGACTGTACCCACATTCGTATTTAATTTTGGTGTTGTCCCCGAGAATTACCGCCTCGTCAATCGTGCGCACCTTGCCGTCGCAGTTCTCCTCGACTTCTATTTTCATGCCGGAGAAGGCAATCATTTTTTCGAGAACGGTGCGAATGGAGGTCGGATATCCGGAGCAGAGATTGTAACTTTCTCCAGCTCGCCCGCGGTCCCCGACGGCCATCGTTCCCCTCACGGTATCTTGGATTCCGGTGATGTCACGGATTTTGTCGAGATTTCCCACCTTAATTACGGGCTGGCAGGTCATGCCGAGCTTGATCTTGGCAACGGCACGGGCAAAGTCGGAGCACGCATCGCCGGTCTTTCGAGGTCCGGTCTGATTGAAATACCGGATAACGCGCGTGTCAATGCCGTAGTTCAGGTAATATTGCTTGGCCATCCACTCGGCGGCCATCTTGCTGACCCCATACGGGTGGACGGGTTGCTGGAGATTGTTCTCCCTGAGACTCCAAGTCAAAGAATCGGTGGATGTTTGTCCATACGAGGCACTGGACCCAGCAACGATGATCTTGCACTTGTCACAATAGTTGGCCACGGTCTCGCAGATGTTGGTCGTGCCGAGCACGTTCGTCTCCAGGGTGTAGATGGGTTCTTTGCACGACGCCTGAACCTGACTCTGAGCTGCGAAGTGGAAGATGATGTCCGGCTTGTAGCTTTTGATGATATTCTCCACGAGCGTGGCGTCGCGCACGTTCATGGCCCTGAGGGCGAGGTGGGGATCGTACAAATTGAGGGCGTTTCGCAAGTTGATGTCGTGTCCGCCTGGACGGGTAGTGGCGAGAACGTGATGCCCGTTGTGGAGAAGAAAATCCACCACGTGGGAGCCGATGAATCCCCCAGCGCCTGTAACCATTGCTTTCATTTTTTTGCCTTCTGTTTTTTCTGCCGTTTCAGTCGTCTCCAAGTAATTTTTTCCCACACGCGGAACAGTGCTCGTCATCTGCGTCTTCATCCCCGGCGAGGATCGGGTGGCAACTCTCCGGGATGTTGTCGTTGTCGTCTATTGCACATTTGGTGCAGTAGATTTCGGACGCTTGGTCATCGGCGTAGCCTATGATGTCCGTGGCCGGGATTCCTTTTGGGATGCTCATATTATCAATCCGGCACTTCTGCAAACTTTTTGGGCTTTCTCTCGTTCATGCCCTTCTCAGCAAGGTCGAGGAGCGCGATCAAAGACTTCACCCGCTGGTATTGATCGAGGAGTTCCTGGTACTCAGGGTCGTCTTCCATCATACCATTATCCACCTCAAGTTTATCCATCCCGGCGACAATATCATGCTCCATCCGGCGGAGGTCCACGATGGTGTCCGACTTTTGCCTGGCGATTACCCACGCTTTGTTATCGTGCTCGAATATTTCCAAGATCATATTTACAGCCCCAGCAGTTTCTGGAGGAAATAGTCCAAGGAGAATCCCTCGAGGTACGGGACGTTCCGTTCGAGGATTCCATGGAGTCCCGCTACCAACTTGCGGAGGACGGGGTCGCCGGATTTCTTGGCGACGTTCCCGCGGCAATCTGGATTCCCACACCTGTCCGCGATGCCATCCCCGTTTAAAACCAATACACACCCGCAAATAGGACACTCGGCAGCACATCGCAGGTGTTGCGATAGTTGTGTTTGGAGGATGCCACACTTGTCGCAAAATATCAACTCTA
>JBGPSS010000079.1:0-5059 GCA_041490225.1 Hadesarchaea archaeon | reverse complement strand
GCTATTTGGGATCTAGGAAGTTCGGCCGGAGGAAAGTTTCCGCTTCAGGTACGAGAGCAGTCCTCCAGCCTCCAGTATCTCAAGAACAAAGCCCGGCAACGGCTCTGCACTAAACGTCTTGCCTGTGTTCAAGTTGCGCACGATGCCCTTTTTTGTATCGATTTCAACTTTGTCTCCTGATTTGAACCCCTTGCTCACGTTAGAGCACGTGAGCACAAGCAGGCCCTGATTGATAGCGTTGCGGTAGAATATCCTCGCAAACGATTCTGCCACGATAGCAGAAACGCCAGCTGCTTTGAGTGCAATCGGCGCATGTTCACGGCTTGAACCACAGCCGAAGTTCTTGCCTGCAACGATGACATCTCCCTGTTGCACTTTGTTCGCGAACTCTGGATCGGCACCTTCCATGGCGTGCTTTGCCAATTCGCTGGACTCCCACTTGACCAAGTAACGTCCGGGAATTATCGCATCTGTGCTGATGTCGTCTCCAAAAACCCAAGCACGCGCCATCAAACATCCCTCGGATCGATTATCTTTCCCTTGAGAGCCGAGGCTGCAACTGTCGCAGGAGAAGCCAAATACACTTCAGCTTCGGGGCTGCCCTGCCTGCCGCGGAAGTTGCGGTTTGAGGATGAAATGCAAACTTCCCCTGGAGCGAGGATGCCTATATGCCCACCCATGCAGGCTGCACAGGAAGGCGACTCCACACGTGCGCCAGCCTCGACAAACAGTTTCAGAAGCCCGCGACCGAGTGCGTCCAAGTAAACTTCACGCGAGGCTGGAACAACTAGCATACGCACGTGTTTCGAAACGCGCTTTCCGTTCAAAATTTTTGCAGCCTCTATGAGATCCTCGAGCCTGCCATTCGTGCAGCTGCCCAGAAATGCTTGGTCAACCTCAACTCTCTCCACCTCTCGCACCGCGCTGACGTTGTCTACGCTGTGCGGGCACGCTATTTGCGGCTCGAGTTTCGCAACATCGTACGAAAGTTCTTCTACATACGTGGAATCTTTGTCGCTGTCGACCGGCTTGTAGGATTCCCTTGTTCTGCCCACGAGCCACCGTTTCGTCAACTCATCCGACGGTACGATCGCTGCCTTGGCCCCCATCTCCACGCCCATGTTGCACATAGTCATCCTTCCGGCCACGCTGATGCCCCTCATCCCCTTGCCCACGAATTCTACCGAGCGATACGTCGCGCCATCTGCGCCGACATCTCCTATTATTCTCAAGATGAGGTCCTTCGGCGCCACTCGCTGCTTGAGCTTTCCCTCAACCGAAATTTTCATACTCTCCGGTACCCGGAACCAGAGCTTCCCCGTCGCGAGAACAGCGGCCATGTCCGTCGAGCCTATTCCCGTTGCGAAACATCCAAGTGCACCGTATGTACACGTGTGAGAATCTGCTCCGACGATGAGGCGCCCCGGCAGGGCGAAGCCTCGCTCGGGTAAAACTTCGTGGCATATACCTTCGTTCACATCGTAAAAATTTGGGACGCGTTGCTCGGCGACAAATTTTCTGAGTTCGGCGTGGTCGCGAGCCGCATCTATCGAAGTCGCTGGAGCTTGATGATCAAACACCACGACGACTCTCTTGGGATTCCAGATTTTTTTAACACCAATCTTTTGCAAAGCGTCGACGGTGAGCGGGGCGGTGATATCGTTGATCATCGCCACATCGATCTCTGCCTCGACGATTTCTCCCGGCGCCACTCGCTTTTTTCCCGATGCCCTGGCCAAAATTTTTCCGGCTATTGTCATGCCCATGTGATCACCGACGGATTGCGCCTTCGGACGCCGAGCTGACAGTGCGCGAGTAGAGCGCAAGATACCCTTTTTTGACCCGCGGCTCCGGCTTCTTGAATCGTGAAAGCCTCAATTTGATATCCGAGTCCGGGACCAACAGTTCGAGCCTGCGGCGCTTGATGTCGATCATTATCTTGTCACCGTTCCGCACCACGGCTATCGGCCCACCCTCGGCTGCCTCAGGGGACACGTGACCTACGCAGGCGCCGCGAGTTCCGCCCGAGAACCTGCCGTCCGTCACCAGCGCCACGGAGTCCAGCAGCCCCATGCCGGCCAGCATAGACGTCGCCGCCAGCATCTCCCGCATGCCCGGGCCTCCCTTCGGTCCCTCGTAGCGGATGATGACGACATCGCCCCGCCTGATCCTCTTTCCCATGATCGCTTTGAGAGCATCCTCCTCGCAATCGAAAACTCGCGCCTTGCACTTCTGGTGCATCATGCTCGGGGAGACGCCAGCTGTCTTCACGACTGCACCGCTCGGCGCCAGGTTGCCGTACAAGATCGCTATCCCGCCCTCGCGGTGGTACGGCCTCTTCAACGGCCTTATGACGTCGGAGTCGTAGAACTTCGCAAACCTCAAATTGTCCCCGACCCTGCGCCCCGTGACCGTGAGCGGGCTGCTCCTCATCATCTTACCCAACCGCTTCATCACAGCCGGCACCCCGCCCGCGCGCTCCAGGTCCAGCATCGTGTGCTCGCCGCTCGGGCGCAAGTTGCATATGTTTGGAACCCTCCTGCTCAACCTGTCGAAGACGTCGAGGCTGAGCTTTATTCCAACTTCGTGTGCGATCGCCGGCAGGTGGAGCACTGTGTTCGTCGAGCCGCCTATCGCTAAATCCACGATGATCGCATTATCGAACGCCGCGCGCGTCATTATGCTGCTTGGCTTTATCCCGCGGCGGAGGAGCTCGACCACCTGCCTGCCGGTCTGCTTGGCAAGCCTCGTCTTCTTCATGTCCACAGCGTGCGCCGTGCCGACGCCGGGCAGGCTCATGCCCATCGTCTCGGTCAGACATGCCATGGTGTTGGCCGTGAAAAGGCCGGCGCACGAGCCGCAGCCGGGGCAGCAGCGGTTCTCGATCTCCCTCGCATCGCGCTCGCTCATCGTGCCCGCCTTGACGGCGCCGACGGCTTCAAATGCACTTATCGAATCTATTTTTTGCCCCTGCCATTCGCCGGGCATCATCGGTCCACCTGTAAGCATAATTGAGGGGATGTTCACCCGCCCGAGGGCCATCAGCATGCCCGGCACGATCTTGTCGCAGCTCGCTACCGCCACGACGGCGTCGAAGCGGTGGGCCTCCAACATTAATTCTAAACTGTCGGCTATCACCTCACGGGACGGGAGCGAATAGCACATGCCCCTCGTGCCCATGGCTATCCCGTCGCAGATGCCGATGGTGTTGAACTCTAGCGGCGTTGCTCCAGCCGAGCGCACGCCTGATGCAACTGCCTTCGCCAGCTCGCCTAGGTGCAGGTGCCCGGGGACGACTTGGTTGTATGAGTTTGCGATCGCTATCAACGGACGTTCCAGATCTGCATCTGTTAAACCATCCGCCTTCAAGAGTGCGCGGCGCGGCAAGCTCTCCAAGCCTGCGACAACTTCCCTGCTGCGAAGTTTCATTCACCAGCCTCCTAAAATGTTTCGGCACCAGATATATTTAGTTTTATGATTTGGAATTTTTCATATCGCGAGAATGATAGTGCGCGGGACGGTCCATGAACCATTTTTAGAACAATAAATCGAGTTTGGTTTTTCTTTAGATACTGCCTCCACCCAAAGGCTTTGCACATAAATTATTGATTCCATTACGCGGGCGACCACATAAAATTTACGCATGAATTTTTTTAGCCCTCCAACTCGTAAGCTAAATAAATACAGAAATGAATGTTGCGTTTAGAAATAATAAAGTGTGAGGGAGGTGAAAAAATGATTGGTGTGGGTGAAGTAAGATCAACAATAGCAACAGCGATTGCGGCTGCATTTGGATTTATCATCGCTCTAATCTGGAGGGATATAATCGTGGGATTGTTTGACCTAGCAGGACTAAAAATTGATGCAATAACTACCACTACAGGTGCAATAACAGCGACAATCTCAGGGGTTATCATCACGTTAGTATGTGTTGTCGGCATTCTTTACATCTCCAAATGGGGCAGAATCAAAAAATAGATGTTCCAAAATCAGAGTTCCGAAATGGAGCGCCGCGAGCGCCTCTTTTTTCTTTTCTTAAAATGATTGTAACCTTATAATTTAGAGAGCTGTACCACAACGCCTTAATTATGCCGTGTTCTACCTTTATTTGATGTAAAAATGAAGCGGGGGTGTTACGAATGAAAGCGTGGATAAGGGCATTACCCATCCTCGTTATCGCTCTATTCTTAGTCCTTGGGATATCCCTTGCGGTTCATGCACGGATATCGACCACGTCGGCATCCAAAGCAAACCCTAACAATGATGAAGTGAACGAGCAATATCCAGAGAATGACACAAATCAGCACATCGGAGTAAACGAGCAACCAGAGAGTGCAGATAATGAGCAATGGGGAGTGAACGAGCAATATCCAAAGGACGCAGATAATGAGCAACTTGAAGTGAACGAACACTATCCAGATGATAACACCTGCGAAAACCACCTGTGGAACTGGGGAAATATCTGCGAAAACCGATGGGAGGACTAGAGAAACCTCCCCCTTGATTTTTTGTTAAAATTGTTCCATAACTCCACTCGCGGCGCGCAAAGGCTTTATGATCGCGCATTTTCCTCGCTCAGAAAAGGAGCGATTTAAACCGATATTTTCTTGTTCCCAAGGCGTAAATGGCTCTGATTGGCTGGGAGAGGATGCCGGCGTGCTTGGATGGCATATTTTGGAGGGCGAGAATGCAAATATCGTAAAAAAGTTAAATTTTAGCTTTTAAGTTATTCCGTATCCCAACCCAATATGGCCAAATCAAAATTTGTTACAAGTCCAACTAATTTCTTATTTTTGTCAATAACTGGGATTCTTCTTAACTTTTTATTTTTCATCAGCTTTACAACTTCTATTACCGTTGAATCAGGAGTACACGTCATCACGGATTTAGTCATTATATCCTTGGCTTTAACTTTTTTAGGATCTTTTGGATTGTAGATAACTTTTCTTATGATATCGCGAAAAGTAATCAATCCTCGGAGTTTTCCAAGCCTTATTACCGGTACACACTCAACATCACTCTTCATCATTTTTTTCACCATATTGAACACAGGTTCCTC
>JBGPSS010000078.1:0-5082 GCA_041490225.1 Hadesarchaea archaeon | reverse complement strand
CATTTTTCACCACGATACCTTTCACGTTTTACTTTAAATAAAACTTGCACCAAAATACATCCGGGGTTCTATGTTTATTCTCGCGCAGAGAGCTGCCGACCTAATAAAAAAACACCGCAACGATTCTATTTTATTAATTTCCCATATGGATGCAGATGGTGTCTGTTCCGCGGCGATAATTTCCAAGGCCCTTGACAGGATGAACATCAAACATCGAGTAAAATTTGTGCAAATGCTCTATCGCGAGACCATCGAAAAAATTGAACCAGCCGATCTTACTATAGTCACGGATCTTGGTAGCTCCCAACTTTCAGCTGTACAACAGAGATTCAATGGAGAAGACATGATCATAGCAGATCATCATTTACCCAGCTCGGCGGAGGACTGGCCAGAACTCGTGCATATAAATGCTCATCTTTGTGGATTGGATGGCGTGCACGATGTGAGCGGGGCTGGGATGTCCTACCTGATCGCGAAAACTCTCGATCCAGGAAATATCGATTTGGCCGCTATAGCGATGGTCGGAGCAATCGGAGACATCCAAAATGCATGGGGAAAACTGCGTGGATACAACCGCCAAATTTTGCAGGATTGTATAAAATCAAACCTAGTATCCTGCCAAACCGACTTGCTTTTATATGGGCGTCACACACGCCCTATTTTTAGGGCTCTTGAATATTTTACAGATCCACCGATACCCGGTGTCAGCAATTCTACAGCTGGCTGCATAACTTTACTTAAAGATTTAGATATTCCATTCAGAAATGGGCGCGACTGGAGGAGACCAACGGACCTCACAGACGACGAGAAAAGGAGACTTGCGACCGAGCTCATCGCTCGCGCTTTCTTGCACGTCCCAGAAGAACTAGTAAGCTATGTGCCTGGTTTGGTCATCGGTGAGACCTATACATTGCTAAAAGAAGATGAACGTTCCATGCTCCGCGATGTGGACGAATTTTCAACGTGCATAAACTCCACTGCTAGACATGAGCAACCGCTCATCGGATTCGAAATTTGCAAGGGTGATAGAAAGGTGTACTATCGCGCCATGCTCAACTTACTCAAGTTCCACCGAAGATGCATAGCTGAGGGGATGGGCTTCGTCGAACAAGAGGGGCTGATGCGGACGCCGCGCGGCTATCTACAATATTTTGACGCCACTGGAGTTGTGAAAGAAACTTTCGTTGGAACGATAGCCGGTTTGGCCTTGGGCCAGAAGGATTGTGACCCGTACAAGCCTATCGCTGGTATCGTGAGAGAAAACGGTATGGTAAAAATTTCCGCACGATGCTCAAAGTTGCTGTTTTTGAAGGGCTTGAATCTAGCGAGAGCGATACGCAGCGCGGCAAAAGCAGTCGGCGGCGAAGGCGGTGGGCACGCCGTAGCCTGTGGGGCGCAAGTAGAAGAGGAAAAAATTCTAGAGTTTCTACAAGAATTTGAAAATGGAATAATATCTGAACTTAGTCTATCCTCCGTCCAGCGAGTTTGACACCAATTTAATGCTTTGCTTTCCGTTTCTGTTGTTCCGAGTAAAACTGTTCGATCTCCTGCACGGTGTTTATCTCTTCTGGACGCCTATCTTCCCTGATTCTAGTGTAGCGCGGAAAACGTAGCCCAAAGCCGGAGGTATGCTTTTCTTCTGGACTTGCTTGGATCTCCTCATACACCATCTCGAAGACAACTTTTGGTTCAAAATACGCATCACAATTAATTTTGATATCAACGTCCTCGTGCGGTTTTTTTATTTGGATTTTCTTGAAAATTTTTGTGAGTTCTTCCAAATCGTCATCCGTGTAGCCACTTCCGCACTTCGTGATCGTCTTGAATTTTCCCGTCTCCTCATCGCGAGCGGCCAAAATGTAGCTGCCGAAGAAACCCGCTCGCTTGCCTTTGCCGTACAACCCCCCCACCACGACGAGATCGAGAGTTTCCAAGACAGGTTTCAACTTCAACCATACGAACTCTCGCCTACCGGCGCGATAGTTTGCATTGAGGTCTTTTGCGAGCAGCCCCTCGTGCCCCATAGCCAGCGATTTGCTCATGAACTTTTGAATTTCTTCTTTATCACCAGCGATTTCTTGTTCGACTATCATAATTTTGTCAGTAGGTTTTAGAATTTTTTCGAGCACTCCTCTGCGCTTCGTGTATGGTTCATCGAGCAAAGTTTCGCCATCGCTCAAAAGTACATCGAAGAAGTGTATCTCAACTGGTATTTGCTCGATTGTTTTTTTGATCTCGTATTTGCGGCGGCGCTTGAGCACCTCCTGAAATGGCATGGGCTTTCCAGTTTTTTTATCGATGGCGATAAGTTCCCCATCGAGGATGGCGCGCTTCGATTTCAGCGCACGGCGGATTGGCTCTATCAAGTCGGGAAACATGTTTGTATAATCTTCCATGTGCCGCGTGAACATCGTTATCTTGGCCCCGTCCTTGTGTGCTTGAATCCTTATCCCATCTAGTTTTAACTCGAACGCCGCTTTGCCGCCCATCCTCTTGAGGACCTCATCTATGCTCTCTGCCCGCTGGGCTAACATTGGATTAACAGGATGACCTACACTCAACCCGAGTTTCTCGAGACCTTTCTCCCCTCCAGCGGCCGCGGATTTCGCCACTACCGCATAGTCAGTCGTCAGCATGTATGCATGTTCAACAGCATCTTGGGAAACTTTGAATGCTGTAGCGATTGCGTCTCGAAGCCTTCCTTCAGCTACGCCGATCCTCAAATCGCCCAACACTGTGCGAGTGACATACTTGGCCTCCAGAGGGGCCGAGCTCGAGAGAAGTTCCGCAATCGCCACTATTTTTTTGTCGACGGAGCCCTCGCCCGATATGTCTGGCAATGCCCTCACATTCTCGAAAACTTTTTTCACCGTCAGATGCTCAGAAGAAAAGGTGACTTGCTCCTTCTTTCCGAGCAACTGTTTCGCGACCTCGCCGAGATCTCCGATCTGTCTCATCAACTTGTCCACTTCAGATGAAGAATATCCAGACGCCTTGGCCACCGCCTTCTTGAGCTGTTGGAGCCCGACACCCGTCTCCTTAGAAACGTAAGCTGGATAAGTTCTTCCCAACAAAAGAAGGACGACTCGTTCCATCTCCTCGACCGGAGTTTTCTTTAACAAATCTGCGATGACCTCGTTCTTTTGGAGATACGACGCCGTCTTCTCGAGCTTCTCAAAAGTCTCGGCCAAAATCGTGTACTTCACCGTTATCCCCAACGTTCATTTGGTCACTCGCAATAAACCTTTTGAGAATATGATATTGCAAGCCATTCGAGTGTTCAAACAGCTACAATCAAACGACTTCACGTTGCTTGTCACGATAGAGCGATGGATGCGGCGCTATGAATTTGTACCCACCGACAGGCTGCAAGCTTCTAACAAGCTATCGCCAAAGGACACGTTCTACTCCCTCGGGCGGCTGAATAAGTTCAAACTCGTGGTGCAACGGGCGGGCGGGCGAGTGGGCTACAAGTTATTGCCAGCTGGCAGCGACGCCTTGGCGCTGAAGTCGCTCGTGGACAATGGCGTGCTCGGGGCATTTGGCACCCCACTCGGCATTGGCAAGGAGGCCGACATCTATGATGCGCTCGCACCAGACGGCACGAAGGTCGCCGTCAAGTTCAATCGCTTGGGCCGCACGAGCTTCATCCGTGCACGAAGCTTGAGACCTTATTCTTTGAAGCACGACTGGATGTACATCTCTCGCAGAGCCGCATCTCGAGAGTTCGAAGCGCTACAAAAACTTTATCCCACCGTCTCCGTGCCTCGCCCAATAGCTTTGGACCGACATGTCGTAGTGATGGGCCTAATTGACGGTGTGGAGTTGACGAATGCTAAAAAAATATCTGGAGCAGAAAATGTATTGAATGAAATTATCGAAAACATCAAACGAACTTATCAACTTGGTATCGTGCACGCAGACCTAAGCGAACATAACATCGTGATAAAACTAAATGGCGATGCCCTCATCATCGACTGGCCGCAATATTTGCCGGTGCATCAAACGCACGCTGAAGAGATGCTCAAGCGAGATATTGAAAACGTGCTGAAATATTTCAAAAGAAAATGCGGTGTGGTGCGCGACGCATCGCAAGTGCTTAAATATATCATTGCTGGCTAGTAGGTTGATCCATCAAAACATCGAACAACATCTTGCTCGTTGGATCTATCTTGGCAACGAGCTGCCCCTTGGCGAAAATTCTTATCGTGCCGTCCTCGCCAGAAACTGTAATTCCCCTCGCCTTCGTGGCCGCCGTCATCGCCGCCACGGCCTGATGCCTCGTCCCTAGACCATGTGGTATGTCGACGCTAGCATCTGCCGTCAGATAGCGACATGCCGCAACGACGTGGCCGGTATCGTCTATCACAAATGCTCCATCCAAAAATGAAAACTTTTTTATGATTTCTCTATCCTTTGTATTGTTCACAAAAATTTGGTGCGCTTCAAATGGATTTGGAGCGAGCTCGCTAGAATTTCTCATCACAGCCTCGGCATCACCGACCATGAAGCCCGCACCGTGCAAAAATTGACATTCGTGCCCGAGCTCTATCGCCAGTTCTACGATCGCCTCCATGATCGGGTCCCCCTCTATCACCTCCACGGTCTTGGCCTCCGGCTCAGTTATGCGATAGATGAAAACAGTATCCGTGCCACCAGACATGCCCGCATCGCCCACCAAACAAACTATGAGTTCCCCTGGCCAGAGTATCTGCTCACGGAGTGCTCGCCACACCGCGCGCTGTATTTGGCCCATCCTGCTCGGCGCTCGCAGGGCCAGCTTTATGACCTTCGCGTGGGGGTTCTTCTTCAGCCTCTCGTAGGTCTCCTTATTCGGCGTCGCGGCGACGAACTTTATGTTGTTCCTAGAAAAGCCGACCGCTCGCCTGATTATAGACCCAGCAAATGTGTTCTTCGCGATGAGATCAAAAGTTTTGCCGCTCTCCGTAAGAACCAAAATTGCATCGGCGCCTATCTCGGATGCGAGCCGCGTCGCCGTGAGCGCAAGTGCTTCCTGTATATCCATCGTTTATCGACCTGCGTCACCCGCCACCGCTCGATCAGCCTCGCTTTTTGTTTATG
>JBGPSS010000077.1:0-5433 GCA_041490225.1 Hadesarchaea archaeon | reverse complement strand
GGGCTTTTCATGGCGTGGGTGAGCCTGATTTTTCGCTCAATATCGGGATAAGCGGCCCCGGCGTTGTCCGCAGCGTTGTCGAGAAGAACAGGGACTGCGACCTCACCCGGCTTTCTGAGGTCATCAAACGCACAACATTTAAAATAACAAGAGCAGGAGAGCTTATTGGAAGAGAGCTTGCGCAAAATCTTTCCGTGCCTTTCGGGATCGTGGATATCTCGCTTGCTTCAACCACAAAAGTCGGTGATTCGGTCGCAGGAATAGTGGAAATGATGGGTGTTGAGAAAATGGGGGCGCCGGGAAGCACTGCGGCGCTTGCCCTTCTTATCGATGCTGTGAAAAAAGGCGTCCTCAACGGCAAGAACTTCGTGCTGGCGATTCCCACCGCCGCGGGCAAGACTCTCGTTGCAGAACTCTGCATGCTAAAATCTGTGCTCAACGATAACGGCAGGTGCCTCTACGTGGTGCCGCTCAGGGCGCTGGCGAGCGAGAAGTACGACGAGTTCAAGGAGAAATATGGGCCTCTTGGTGTGAAGATTGGAATAAGCACGGGCGACTTCGATGCCGCAGACCCGAGGCTTGCGCAGTTCGATATCCTGATTGCCACGTCTGAAAAAGTGGATTCGCTCCTCCGCCATCGTACAAAATGGTTGGGCTCGGCCATATCTGTAGTTGTGCTCGACGAAGTTCATCTAATCAACGACCCTGGACGAGGACCAACCCTAGAAATACTCACCGCTAGACTGCGCCAGCTCAACCCAAAGCTACAGGTGCTCGCGTTGAGCGCCACGATTCAAAATTCAAACGAGATTGCCGATTGGCTCGATGCCAAGCTCGTCACGAGCGAGTGGCGCCCGGTGCCTCTCAGGGAAGGCGTGTACTGTCAAGGAAAAATAGAATTCTCGGACAAAACCTCTCGAACCGTCGGGGCGCAGGTGAGGGACGAACTCACGGCACTCGCTGCAGATACAGTCGGCGAGGGTGGACAAGCGCTCATCTTCGTCGGCACACGGCGCTCAGCTCAGGCCGTCGCGATCGCCGCATCTAAAGCCATCCAAAAGTTGCTATCACAAAAAGAGAGCGAATATCTGACGACAACTGCCCGATCAATCGAAAGCGCCCTCGGTGAGCCCACTCGAACTTGCAAGCTCCTCGCCGAATGCGTGCGCCAAGGCACCGCTTTTCATCATGCTGGGCTCCACCACGCCCAAAGAAAAGCTATCGAGGATGCCTTCAGAAAAAATCTGATAAAAGTGATCTCAGCTACGCCAACGCTCGCCGCGGGCGTAAACTTGCCCTCGAGGAGGACGGTGATTCGAGATTACCGACGCTACGATCCACCATTCGGATCACGAAACATCTCTGTGCTTGAGTACAAGCAGATGGCCGGGCGGGCTGGGCGGCCGAAGTACGACAAATACGGTGAGGCTGTGCTGGTCGCAAAAACTGAAGATGAACGCGATGCTCTGTTCGAGGATTTCATACGCGCTAAGCCAGAGCGCATAACGTCGAAGCTGGCCACGGAACCCGCGCTTCGTTCTCATGTCCTTGCCTCGATCGCATCCGGGTATGTCACGAGCCTGAAAAGCATGCTAGATTTTATAGGGCAAACTTTCTTCTCCTACCAATACAGCGCCAGCAGAGTTGCCAACGTCGTCGAGCAAGTCCTAGATTTTCTGAAGGAGGAAGGTATGCTCGCTCAGCATGGAGAGCGCCTCTCAGCCACCCCATTTGGCGAGCGCGTATCCATGCTCTACATCGACCCTCTGTCCGGAGTTGTGCTGCGCGATGGTCTTAAAAAAACTAAAACCACAGAACCAACGGAACTCGGCTTCTTGCATCTGATCTGCCATACCCCCGACATGGAGCTGCTCTACCTGCGCAGCAAGGACTACGCCGACCTCGATCTCTTCGCCGCTGACCATGCGACCGAATTTCTCACGCCTATTCTAGATCAGTGGGCAGAGCCGGAGAAGTACGAGTATTTCTTGGCCGAGCTAAAGACCGTGCGAATGCTCCAAGCTTGGCTGAACGAGGCGTATGAAGATGACATCCACGAACAATTTGGCGTCGGCGCGGGAGATATCAGACGGAACGCTGAAGTCGCTGAGTGGTTGCTGCACTCGACCTACGAACTCGCGAAACTTTTCAAGGTCGGACAGGTAATGCCGACGCTGCGTAGCTTGCAGGAGCGAGTGCGGTATGGGATTAAAGAAGAGTTGCTCGCGCTGGTACAGCTGCGGGGGATTGGGCGGGTGCGCGGGCGGAGCCTGTTCAAGGCTGGGTACCGAAAGCTCGCGGACATCAAGCGGGCCACTGAGCAAGAACTGGCACGAGTGCCTTACATCGGCGTCGAGATCGCGCAGAGCATCAAGCATCAGGTTGAGGGGCTACAATAATTTTAGAAGAAGATATTGAACCACAAAGCTTTATTGTTGCGCAAAAAATTGTCCTATCGAGGGTTAAATGCCAGTCCATCCAATCGAGCAGCGCTATGGCAGCCAAAAGATGCGTGAAATCTTCGAGCTCGAAACTAGGTATCAGCGCATGCTCGATGTCGAAGCAGCCCTTGCGAGAGCTTTGAGTAAAGTCGGAATCATCTCGAAGAACTCTGCTGCAAAAATCGCAACAAAGGCCTCGACAAAATATGTCAAGGTCGCACGAATATTCAAGCTCGAACAGGAGGTACAACACGAGACCATGGCGGTAGTGCTCGCCCTCGCAGAGACGAGCGGCGATGCCGGAAGATACGTCCACTTCGGTGCGACAAGCAACGATATCCTCGACACGGCTACCACTCTTCAAATTCGAGATGCCATCGCAATCATCGAGCGTGACGTGCGAAAGCTTCTGGGCATCACGCTCAAGCGAGCTGCCAAATATAAGAATACTATAATGGTCGGTCGCACGCACGGCCAGCATGCCGTGCCCACGACGCTCGGCCTAAAGTTCGCAATCTGGGCATGCGAGCTCGCGCGCCACATCGAGCGCCTCGAGCAACTCAAACCTCGTATCCTAGTCGGTAAAATGAGCGGAGCTGTGGGTACGGGCGCGGCTTGGGGTGGTAAAGGACCACAGATCCAAGCGCTTGTCATGAAGGATCTAAAACTTTCGAGCGCCTTTGCTTCAAACCAAATACTTCAGCGCGACAGATTCGCAGAACTCGTTTCGTTCATAGGGCTTTTGGCGAGCACAATCGACAAGATCGCCAACGAGGTGCGGAACCTACAGCGTACAGAGATCGGCGAGGTCGAGGAGCCATTCGGCGCCCGTCAAGTCGGAAGCAGCACCATGCCGCAGAAGCGCAACCCGATAAGATGTGAAAAAATTTGCGGTTTAGCTCGCGTCCTCCGGGCCAACGTACAAGCAGCGCTCGAGAACATCACAATCGAACATGAACGCGACCTGACGAACTCCTCATGCGAGCGAGTGCTATTGCCCGAATGTTTCCTTCTTACAGACGAAATACTCAGGACGGCCCGCAATGTCCTCGAAGGGCTCGTCGTACGCCCCGAGCGAATGGAGATAAATTTACAACTGACCCGCGGCCTGAACATGGCCGAAGCCGTGATGATCGAGCTGACGAAGCGAGGGATGAACAGACAGGTCGCACATTCTGTCGTGAGAAAGTGTAGCATGACAGCGATTGAAAAAAACCTCTCGCTTAAAGAAGCGCTTCTTCGAGAGCCAAATGTCAAAAAATATCTTTCCGAAAAAGATATCGACGCCCTCACGAACCCGAAACGATACTTGGGCAGCGCCGTTGCAACGGTCGAACACGTGGTTAGAGAGTTGAAACCAATTCAGAGAAAGTAGCGCATCCCCACCATCGCTACACACGAAAATATACACTTGAGTAGATATCGTGCCCACCATTGCTGAAAGTTTAAATACAACGCGAGTTTATTGCCAAAAGGGGATGAGATGGAGGGCTTGAAGACAAAAGTTCTGAAAACAGTGGAGAAGGAAGGAGTAAATTTCATCCAGATGCAGTTCATGGACATCTTGGGCACCGTGAAAAACGTCACCATTCCTATAACCCAATTGGAAAAAGCTCTCGACGAAGGCGTGTTCTTCGACGGCTCATCTGTGTTGGGCTACGCCACCATCGAAGAGTCAGACATGCGTCTAATGCCTGACCCAAAAACTTTTACAATATTGCCTTGGACGCAGGACAGCCTCAAGACCGCCCGATTGGTATGTGATGTCTACGACCACGAGGGCACCAGGTTCGACGGTGATCCAAGATACACCCTGCAAAAACTCGTGGAAACAGTCAAGAAGATGGGATATGTTTTCAACACGGCCCCGGAGTATGAGTTCTTCTTAATGATGCTCGACGAAAATGGAGATCCAACGACGAAACCGTCAGACTTCGGTGGTTATTTTGACCTCATGCAAGACCGCGGCGATAACATCAGAAAAGAGATAGTGACATACTTAGATGCGATGGGTTTTGAGGTTGAAGCCTCCCATCATGAGGTAGCACCCGGGCAACATGAAATCGACCTCAAATATATTGATGCCATATCATCCGCGGACAGGGTAGCGATGATGAAATATGTGACGAAAACCATCGCCTACAAACATGGACTCTACGCAACATTCATGCCCAAGCCGATATTTGGCATCAACGGCTCCGGAATGCACGTTCATCAGTCACTTGTGACCCCCGAGGGAAAAGGCGTCTTCTATGATCCTAAAGGGGACTATCAACTCAGCAAGAATGCCTTGCACTTTATCGGCGGCCTCCTGAAATATGCGAAAGATATTTGCGCAATCTTGGCATCTTCCGTAAACTCTTACAAGAGATTGGTGCCAGGTTACGAAGCGCCCGTGTACATCTCTTGGGCGAACCGAAACCGAAGCGCGTACATCAGAGTGCCAGCTGGGAGAGGCCCAAAGACTAGGATCGAACTTCGCAACCCAGACCCGGCAGGTAACCCATACCTCCAATTCAGCGTCATGCTCGCGGCCGGGCTGGAGGGCATCAAAAACAAAATTATGCCGCCGGAGCCGATTGAGAAAGACATCTTCCGCATGAGCGCCGAAGAAAGGAAAGCCATGGGTATCGAATCGTTGCCGGAGAACTTGGGGCAGGCGCTCGATTGCATGGGTGGGAGCGAGATGATGAGAAAAGCGCTCGGCGATCACCTTTTCGAACACTTCTTGCACATCAAGGGCAAGGAGTGGCAGGCCTACAGGGCTCAGGTAATGGACTGGGAGATCAAAAATCTGTTGCCCGCTCTTTAGAGCTTGATGTGTGGCAGCGTGTATGACTTCGCGACTACATTACTAAGAAAGCGTATTTGTTGCCCAGACAGTAGTGGGTTGGGGTATTACGGCTGGGTGAAGTGATTAATTTATTAAACTTGAGAATAAATTATCTGGTGGAGCGAAGTTCGGATGAGAAAACTTGAAAAGATTTTCTTG
>JBGPSS010000076.1:0-5453 GCA_041490225.1 Hadesarchaea archaeon | reverse complement strand
TTTGGTTGTGAAATACAGATCTACATGTCACGGGAAGGCCGTCTCGATGACGGGCTGGAGGCGGGTCACGGGGACCAACGTGAGCAGGAAGTCCTTAACCTTGGTCGCCGCATCCCTCCCAGCTGAAGACCAAATATAAACGCAGTGAGTCGGATAACATCGTGCTGAACCCAACTATAAGCGAAAAGAGTGCTACCCCTAACCGAAGTGAAGGGTATCTCAAAATAGTCCGTGGTGCGGAGGCAGTGCTTGTGTTTTAAAATTATTTTATCCTCGTCTATATTCTACTCCCAAGCGAGCATGTCCTCAGAATGCGATTCTTTGATGGACTCCAGCAATATCCTCTTCATTTTCTTCTTCGTGTGATAGTCGTAAACGACCTTGACCTTCTCAAGCGTGAAAGGGTTCAGACCCGTCCAGTACATACACGATGAGACCGTCATGGGTGTGGGCGTGAAAAGCTGGAAATGCTCTATGTTCCGCAGCCGCGCTAACTTTTCACCCAACAATTTAACCTGTCCCTCATCGTCGCCGGGATGGCCTATCATGATGTAGTACCTCAGTGTCTGCTTCTTACCCTTGTTCAAGGAGTTGAAGAGATCCACGAACTTGTCGAACCTCGAGTTGTCCTTGTTCATGAGCCTCAGGACCTCGCCCGAGAAGTGCTCTGGGGCTATCTTCAGAGTGCCCGAGATGTGGTGCTCTGATAACTCCTTTATGTACTCCTCGCTGTCCAGCGCCAGATCGTACCTTATGCCGCTCCTAACGAAAATCTTCTTCACGCCAGGAATCGCCCTAGCCTTCCTTAACAACGATATCAACCTCCTGTGGCTCCTGTCCAGGTCGGTGCATCGCCAGCAACTTTCGCCGCACCTCTTCTCACAGTCCATGCCATACATGTTCGCCGATGGGCCGCCCAAGTCGTCTATGTAGCCCTTAAAATCCGGATGCTTCGTCAGGCCCTTTATCTCCTTTAGTATGTTTGCCTCAGACCTCGAGATTATCTCGTCACCCTGATGGAGCGCGATGGAGCAGAAATTGCACCCGCCTATGCACCCCCGGTGGGTGACGACGGAGAACTTGGCCATCTTCAACGGCGAGTGCGGGTGCAGCTTCCTCGTGTAGCCCAAGGAATATATCCAATCCAAGTCCTCGGTTGTGTAATCCGGGTATCTATATTGCAACACGTAGTTGTTTTCGTACTCCTGGGCCTGGTTCTTGTAGTTCGAGAAGGCCACCTGCATCTGGCAGAACTTTACCTTGTCCTCTTTCACCTCTTTGAAAGACGGCAGCATCTCGAAATTGGCGTCGACCGTCCGGGATAGGATGCACGTGCCCCGTATTCCCCGCAGGTCCTTCCTGTCCCTCAATCTGTCGGCAATCTCGATGGCCTGCTTCTCGCCGTTGCCGTACACCAGGATGTCGGCCCTCGAGTCGAGAAGGATGCTGCACCTGACGTTGTTGTCCCAGTAATCGTAGTGCGCGAACCGCCTCAGGGAGGCCTCTATACCGCCTATGACGATCGTGCTCGACTTGAAATGCCGCTTTATCCCGTTGCAGTATACGATCACGGCCTTGTCCGGCATCTTCGTGACGGAGCTGTGCCTGTCGCCGACCCGCTTCTTCTTAAGCGGCGTGTAGTTGTTCACCATGCTGTCCACTGAACCCGAGGTGACGCAGAAGCAGAGCTTCGGCGCGCCGAGCCTGGTGAAGTCCTCCTCGGTCTCGGGGTGCTCGATTATCCCCACCTTGTAACCCTTGGCGTCCAGGACCCGGGCTATGACTCCCGCGGGTGAGAAGGGGTGGTCGTCGTAGTAGTCCGCCGTGAGGAGCACTATGTCGAAACCCGCCCCAGTTTTGGCTATCATCGTCATCCTCAGTTTATAGTATGCTTTGGCTCAAATAATCTCGGTCGTGAAAAGGGTTTGGACCACTGAAAATGAAATATTAGCAGTGCTACTTGTTTCTCAGCCTAGCCGACACAGTTTCTGCTAAGGGATGATGATTTTGGAGGGTATCTCAAAATAGTCCTGTGGTGCGGGGGAAGGGATTTGAACCCTCGGACCCCTACGGGACCGGACCCTGAATCCGGCGCTTTTGGCCGTGCTCAGCCACCCCCGCAATTAAAAGTTAACATAGTAAGCTTTAATTTTACTAAAAAGCCTTATGAAAGGGATAATCAACAGGAATTGGGATACCTATGGCCTTCGACATAAGCATCGAAAGTATCGTCATCTGGATAGTGATGCTCTTGGTCATCAGCCTCGTCTTCAGCTATTTCACCCCACAGATGCTCACGCTCCAATCGCGCATGGTAATCGGGCAGGTCCGAAAGTCCGTCAACGAGCTTGAAGCCTGGGCGAAAGAGGGCAGGAACGTCGCTCTGGGAGCGATAACGAAACACGGCCGACCGAAGCGAGATGTGGCGAACGAACTCGACAATTTTCTGGAGTTCTTCATGATCGAGCCGGTCCATGAAGACCCAGTTGGCGTCATAAACAGGCTCGACCACGTGCTCGATGTGCGCAATAAACGTTTTGAAGGGGCGGTCGCAAAAATGGCCCCGAATGCCGACTCGGAGTCCGCGGCGAACATCGAGATGGTCATAGAAGGAGCAATGGCAAATAACTACATATTTCGCGTGGTGCGGCACCTGATGCTGCTCGCGGAGAAGACCAAGAGCTACCAAATCACCATGATCCTCCAGATGCAGATGCCAATCCTGAAGGAGTACGCGAAGGCCTTTTTAGAGGCCACAAAAACTTTCGTGACCGGGAAGCCCATCGGAGACGGGCTGGGGGCCATGGTCGCGACGAAGCTCATCGGGAACTCCCCGTGCAAAGAGCCCATCAAGGACACCGTCTACGCTGAAACTAAATTTGAGGGACGAAAGTTGCTCATCGTGAAAGCCAAGGGCCCAGGAGGGAGGGTCGGAAAACCCGGCGAATTAATCGAGTACCTCGTCAAACGTCGAAAAGTCAAACGTATCATAATGATCGACGCCGCCCTGAAACTGGAGGGAGAACCAAGCGGCCAAGTGATAGAAGGCGTCGGTGCAGCGATAGGAGGTCCGCCCACCGAGAAGTACAAGATAGAGGAAGCTACTGTCAAGGGCAAGATACCTGTGGATGCTATTGTCGTCAAGGAGTCGTTCAAAGAGGCCATCACCCAGCTCAACCGACGCTTGGCTAAAGCTGCGGATGCTACCGTCGAACGCGTGAAGCAAGCTATTCGCGAGCGCACCAAACCCGGCGATGTGGTAATCGTGGCAGGCATAGGCAACACCATAGGCATCGGCCAGAAGGAGAAGGAGCTGCCAAAAAAATTTCCAGTGCCGAAAGAGAAAAAGGGAGAGATAGCGTCGGACAGGCTGCTCTTCCGTTAACTGCGGTTGCCTTTTTATCGATGAAATTCAATTAACTTTAAAAGAGGAAATGCCATGCGTCGTTACAAACACATCGACGAAATTCAGAAAGCAATGTGGAATCCAGAGCTGGTCCGAAACATAGGCATCGTCGCCCACGTCGACCACGGCAAGACCACGCTCACGGACAGCTTGGTCGCTGCATCTGGCATCATAAGCTTCGAGCTCGCCGGTGAGCAACTCTTCACCGACTTCTTGGAGATCGAACAGCAGCGCGGCATCACCGTGCAGACATCTGCCGTCAGCCTGTCGCACAATCACGAGGGCCAAGAATTTGTTATAAACCTACTCGATACCCCTGGGCACGTCGATTTCACGGGCGACGTTGCGCGAGCGATGCGGGCGATAGACGGCGCCGTCGTTGTGATGGATGCCGTGGAAGGAATAATGCCCCAGACAGAGACCGTCGTCAGGCAGGCGTTGCGCGAGCGGGTTCGGCCCGTGCTCTTCATCAACAAGGTAGACCGCCTGATAGATGAATTGAAACTCACGCCCGAGGGAATGCAGGCACGTTTCATCAAGCTCATAACCAAATTCAACCAGCTCATCAGCAGGTTCGCCCCATCAGAAGTTTCCGAAAAATGGCAGATAAACGTCGAAGAAGGCTCGGTCGCATTCGGCTCGGCAAAGGAAAAGTGGGCGGTTTCCGTGCCACAGATGAAAAAGAGAAACATCAGCTTCAAAGATATCATCGAAGCCCACCAAACGGGCACGCAAGCCGAACTCGCAAAGAAAACTCCCCTTTTTGAAGTCGTGCTCGACATGGTCATCCGCCACCTTCCAAACCCGAAACAGGCACAGGCGGCGCGCATACCTGTGATATGGAAGGGCGACCCGAACAGCGAACTCGGCAAGGACATGATGGCCTGTAACCCAAAGGGCAAGATCTGCATGATCATCACAGACATAATAGTGGACGAGCACGCGGGCGCCATCTCAACCGGGCGGATTTTCTCAGGCACCCTCGAAAAGGGAAAGGAGGTCAAACTCGTCGGCACCAACCAGGAGGCGCGTATACAGCAGGTCGGAGTTTACATAGGGCCGAACCGCATCCCCGTGAATCAGATACCCGCTGGTAACATCGGCGCGATAATCGGCATGAAAGAAGCATACGTCGGCGAAACTTTGGTCGAAACTGGCGCTGAGGGCGTTGGCTTCGAGGAGATCCGCTACATCAGCGAGCCGGTCGTGACCGTAGCTGTCGAACCGAAGAATTTCCAAGACCTGCCTCGCCTCATCTCCGAACTCAAGAAGATATCACGAGAAGATCCAAACGTCAAAATAAAAATCAACGAGGAAACTGGCGAGTACCTCGTCTCCGGTATGGGTGAGGTGCACCTCGAAATCATCGAGTATAAATTGAAAGAGGCTGGCTTGGAGGTCAAAACTTCCGAGCCGATTGTGGTCTATCGCGAAACCGTGACGAGCAAGGCTGGGCCCGTCGAGGGGAAATCTCCAAACAGGCACAATCGATTTATGATGACCGTGGAACCGCTTGATCTACAAGTCATCAAAGCTATAGATGAGGGCAAAGTAATTGTGAAACAGGATAAGAAAGAGCGCGCAAACGTGCTGCGCGAGTTGGGCTGGGACACGGACTCCGCACGCGGCGTCGTCACGATCATCGGAACAAACATCCTCACAGACGTCACGAAGGGTATGCAGTACATGAATGAAGTCAAAGATCATGTCATCGAGGCCTTCACGGAGGTCTGCAACGAAGGGCCGCTGATGCGAGAGCCCATGCGAGGAGTCAAAGTGATGGTAACAGACGCGACGCTCCATGATGACAGCGTGCACCGCGGCCCAGCGCAGATAATACCGGCGGTGAGGCGAGCAACCCAAGCGGCCGCGCTTATGGCGAGCCCTGTGATCCTCGAACCGATATTGAAGCTGGAGGTGCGCGTGCCCCAGGAGTTCATGGGCGGCGCGACGAAGGTAATCCAAGGGCGTCGGGGCAAGATCGTCTCGATGGAGGGGGAAGAAGAGGTCTCAGTCATCAAAGCTTCCTTGCCCGTGGCTAATTCTT
>JBGPSS010000075.1:0-5455 GCA_041490225.1 Hadesarchaea archaeon | reverse complement strand
GTTGGCGCATACGTGCCCGGAGGTCTGGCCAGATACCCATCGAGCGCCCTCATGAGCGTCGTCCCAGCGAAGGTTGCAGGAGTGAAAGAAATAGTAGTATGCACTCCTCCAAGGCGCGATGGCAAAGTTGACCCGGTAACTTTGGTAGCTGCAGATGTCGCAGGAGCTAGCGCGGTATTCAAAGTTGGAGGAGCGCAGGCAATCGCGGCGATGGCGTACGGCACTGAGACGATTCCCAAAGTGGACAAGGTCGTCGGGCCAGGGAACATCTATGTCGTGGCTGCCAAGCAAATAGTATCGCCAGATGTAGGTGTGGATTTTGCAGCAGGCCCGAGCGAGGTTCTCATAGTAGCAGATGATTCAGCGGATGCCGAGTGTGTCGCAGCGGATTTGCTGGCACAGGCCGAGCACGATCCATCGGCGGCAGCTGTCTTGGTGACGACGAGTGAAAAGCTTGCGGAGGAAGTTTGCAAGTTTGTCGAAGAGCAGCTGGAAGATAGCCCACGAAAAGATATCGTACTCCAATCATTGGAAAAATATGGGCGGGTAATCGTAGCGCGTACTCTAGCTGAGGCCATAAAATTCGCAAACGAGTATGCGCCTGAGCACCTGCAGTTGATGGTCGAGCGACCCGAGCAGGCGTTGAAACTAGTGGAAAATGCTGGAGCGATATTTCTTGGACAATACTCACCTGTCGCAGCTGGCGATTTCGCTGTCGGGCCGAACCACATCCTGCCAACTGGTGGCGTTGCGAGGTGGAGGTCTGGCTTGTCCGTCCTCGACTTCCTGCGGCTGCCTACGGTGCAGTTGTTGACGGAAAGCGGATTCAAGCGCATAGCTGGAGTCGTTGAAAAGATGGCCGAAGTTGAAGGTCTGCCAGGTCACGCTCAGAGCATACGCAAAAGATCAAGGAGGCGATAGTATGGGGACGGAAATTTTAGATGAAGTATTTGCGGTGATCGAAGACCGCAGAGACAACCCAAAAAAGGAGTCGTACGTCTCTGGACTCATATCAAAGGGTGAAGAGGCCATCATCGATAAGATAGAGGAGGAGGCGGACGAGTTGGTGGAGGCGGGCAGAGGTAGCGATAAGAAGGCGATCGTACACGAGGCAGCAGACCTGATTTTCCACGCGATGGTTTTGCTGGCAGCGAAAGGGGTGAAACTCGACGATATAATGAAAGAGTTCAAGCGGAGGCGCAGGTGATGGTTGAGATAGCGGTGGTGGATTACGGCGTGGGCAATTTGCACAGCATTCGTCGTGGCCTGGAGCTGGCTGGGGCAAGCGTCGTTGTTACGGGAAATGCCGCGGAGATGGAGGCAGCGGACGCCATCGTCCTACCAGGCGTTGGAGCGTTCGGTAGTGCGATGCAGCAACTCGGCAATAAGCTTGAGGTCATTCGCGATGTTGTTGAGAGCAAGAAACCACTGCTCGGTGTTTGTCTTGGGATGCAACTGCTATTGGACTCCAGCGAGGAGAGTGACATCCCTGGCATGGGCCTCATCAAGGGCGAAGTCCTAAGGTTGCCGCGGGGTTTGAAGGTGCCGCAGATGGGCTGGAACTCGATTGAGCTGAAGCGTGAGCACCCATTCGTGGAAGGCATAGCGTCCGGAAGCGATGTGTATTTCGTGCACTCCTACCGCACATGCCCAGATGATCCAAAATTGATCGTTGCGTCCACGGACTATGGAATAGATTTTCCAGCTATCATCGCGAGCGATTCGATGGTCGGCACGCAGTTTCACCCCGAAAAGAGCGGGAAAGTTGGGCTTAGGATGTTAAAAAATTTCGTGGAGATAATAAAATGAAAATGTCAGCGAAAGAGGCGGAGGCGATCATAAAATCACTCAAGTTTAGAGATCGTTTCGTTACTGCTGTGACAAGAGATTATCGCACAAAGGATGTGCTGATGGTTGCGCGCATGAACAAACAAGCCGTGCTCAAGACGCTGACGACTGGGCGGATGCATTACTGGAGCGTTTCACGGCACAAACTTTGGCTCAAAGGAGAAATTTCGAAACACTATCAGTTCGTGCGCGATGTGCATGTGGATTGCGACGGCGATGCATTGGTGTTCGATGTCGAGCAAGTTGGCGCCGCGTGCCACGAGGGCTATCGCTCGTGTTTTTATCGAAAGATCACGCGTGGTAAACTCAAAGAATTTAGGAAAAAGTCGTTCAAGCCAGAGAATATCTACCGTAAAGGTCGCGCGTGATGCAAAGAAAAACTTTTTGAACAATGAAAAAATAATAAAATGGTGCAAAAATGCCCGAGTTCCCGACGTACATCGAGGAAGAAGAGGAGGAAGAGGAAGAATATTGGCCGCGGAGCATACGATATGAAGTCATAGAGTTCCTCCTCCGCAAATATGGCGCCCTGCAGGCTCGAGATATCGCCCGCGTCTTGGGATGTAGGATGCCCCTCGTCCAGAACGTGCTGCGGCAGCTTGAGCGCCACGGTAAGGTGACGAGGGCGAAGGTGGGCAAGAGCTACGTTTACTCGCCGAAGGAAGAGCACCACGGTTTCATGTACTACTGATGTCCCGTTCAGGACGGCTTGTCTTAATTCAAGACTATTTATGTTTGGCTGCAGTGAATAATCAACGTGGTAAAGTGGCGCGCATGGTGGACATAAGCAAGAAGCCAGCAGTCCCACGGACGGCGATTGCGAGCGGTTTCATCTGCCTCAAGAAGGAGACGTTGCAGAAGATCAAGGCCGGCGAGGTGCCGAAAGGTGATGTGTTGACAGTAGCGCAGACGGCCGCCATCTTGGCGGTCAAGCGCACGCCGGAGCTGGTCCCGATGACACATGTGATCCCGATCACTTCAGTGGACGTGAAGCCAGAAATTGAGAAGGACGGCGTCGGGGTGAGCGTCGAAGTAAAGAGCACGGCGCAGACTGGGGTCGAGATGGAGGCACTTGTCGGCGTGGCGAGCGCGTTGCTCACGATTTGGGATATGGTGAAGGGGCTCGAGAAGGACGAGGCCGGGCAGTATCCGACGACTGCGATCAGTGAAATAAAAGTTCTGAGGAAGGTGAAGGGATGAGCGGCATCGAACATCGTAAAGAAGCGCCGAAACGTTTGCATGTAGCTGTACTCGTGATAAGCGATACTCGCGCGCAAAAAATGCGAGAGGGGCAAGATGAGGATGTCTCAGGTAAACTGATTGAAAAAAAATTTGGGGCAGCTGGGTACACTACGACTAGGCTCATCGTACCAGACGATGCCAAACAAATCAGAGATGCGGTTAAAAAGTTCATCGCTGACCCGAAGGTGGATGCCGTTATAGCGACTGGTGGCACGGGCATAACCGCACGCGATGTTACAATAGAAACGCTTGCCCCAATGTTTGAAAAGGAGCTCCAAGGTTTCGGTGAGATTTTGCGTTATATTGGCTATGAGAAAGTTGGTGGGCCAGCTCTCCTGACTAGAGCAACCGCTGGACTGATCAAGCGAAAACCAGTTTTCTGTTTGCCTGGCGCCCCCAACGCTGTAGAAGTAGCAATAGGGCTTATACTGCCAGATTTAGGGCATGTTGTTAAGCATGCACGTGAGTAAGATGTCAGTTAGGATGCGTGGCTTCGCCCGCTACATTCGACTCGATGATGCACTCAAGACTATTTTATCCCATGTCAGGCCAGTCGGCGTTGAAAAAGTAAAGTTTGACCAAGCACTGAGGAGAGTGTTGGCTGAAGATGTTGTTTCAAAAGTTGGCGTTCCGCCGTTCGACAGATCAGCAGTCGATGGTTACGCCGTACGAGCATCGGATACTTTTGGGGCGAGTGAAAGTAAGCCCGTTAGGTTGCGCATGGTTGGCTCGATAGCGATCGGTTCTCCAACGAAGCTTCGATTGAAAAAAGGTGAAGCAGCAAAAATAATGACTGGGGCACCGATGCCAACCGGAGCGGATGCAGTTGTCATGTTGGAGAATACGGGAGCTGTTGGAAAGAAACTTGAAGTATTTACGTCGCTCACGCCGGGAAAAAATGTCTCGACGCGTGGCGAGGATGTCGAGAAAGGTGATATTGTTCTGAAGTGTGGGCATAAGCTCAGGCCGCAGGATGTAGGAATGCTTGGGTCTTTGAGCAAATTGTATGTGAAAGTGTCGCAGAGCCCCAGCGTTGCAATTTTGGCGACGGGTGGAGAGTTGAAGCAACCTGGAAGAAAACTTGGAAAAGCTGAAATAACGGACGCTAACAGCTATTCTCTCGCGGCAGCGGTATCAAATTGTGGTGGGTGCCCTAAGCGACTTGGGACGGTGCGAGACGACAAGGCGCTCATCAAGCGAGCCATACTCAGGGCATCCGGGCACGATATGGTGTTGCTCTCTGGTGGAAGCTCCGTCGGCGAACGGGATTTGGTGCCGGATGCGATCGCTGAGCTCGGCAAACTTCTGTTTCATGGAGTCGCCATCCGTCCAGGTGGCCCGACGGCGTTTGGCATCGTCAAGGGTAAACCAATTTTTGCGCTCGCGGGTTTCCCGGTTGCTTCGCTGGTAGCTTTCGACATGCTCGCTAGGCCAGCGCTTCGAGCGATGCAGGGTTTGCATGCGGACAGGGGTTATCCGCGAGTTAAGGCCAAGTTGACGCGCAAGGTCAGCTCAACTTTGGGGCGCGCTGATGTCGTGAGGATCAAGCTCAGGTATGCATCAGGAGAGCTTCTAGCCGAGCCGATTCGTATCACTGGATCTAGCATCCTAAGTTCTATGACAGATGCCGATGGTTTCGTCGTCGTTCCTGAAAATATGGAGGGCTTTAGAGAAGGTGTCATAGTAGAGGCGGAACTTTACACCTCCGAGTGTTAATCGTATTTGTTTAATCCATAGAAATAATTAAGTCCAAACGCTTAATTAAATTATTCAAAAAGGTATTTGTATGTCTGGGCCGTTGCGCGTTTTGACGCTAGAAGCTGCGCAGAAGATTCTTGAGAAATTCTGGCATATCAGACAGCATGTCGAGGAGGCTTCGCTGGAAGAAGCCGGCGGTAGGATCCTAGCGGAAAAAATTGTTTCTAAAATTGATGTTCCCCTATTTGATCGCGCAGCAGTCGATGGTTACGCTGTCAGAGCGGTGGATACATTCGGTGCGGACGAGGACACGCCGCGTAGGTTGACCTGTGTAGCGACGATACGTGCGGGGGATAAGCAACGTTTGAAGCTTGGCAAGAGGCAATGTGCTGAGATAGCGACTGGCGCACCGATTCCAGCTGGAGCGAGCGCTGTCGTGATGATTGAGTACGCGGTGCAACGAGATGACATTGTGGAAGTTTGTCGTGCTGTCTCGCCGGGAGAAAATGTCGCCAAACGTGGTTCTGAGATTAAGAGGGGGATAAAAGTTTTTCTGGCTGGATCGGAGCTCTCCCATTCGGCAATAGGAACATTGGTGGCGATTGGGATTTGGAAGGTCAAGGTGTATAGGCGACCGAGGATAGCGGTGATTTCTAGCGGTGCTGAG
>JBGPSS010000074.1:0-5505 GCA_041490225.1 Hadesarchaea archaeon | reverse complement strand
CTGAATAGAAAACGTTTGCCGCTTCCTTGACCCTCCTCGCCACTTCCGACTTCTCCCGCACGACTTTCGTGTACTCGATGTCGTTAATCACGTATTCCACGAGGGCGAGATCGTCCTTCTTCTTGCACTCCGCAACCACGCGAGCTGCCCCCGACGTGCTGTATCCCTTTCCGTTGAGAATCAGCGTCATGGTGTCTTCGAGTTCCTTCCTGCTTTTATCTACCATTTACTTCGGCCTCCATAAAAAAAATGCCGGGCTCAAAGGCCCAGCGCTGCTTTCTCTTCGGCGGGAATCTTGTCCACGTCGCCATATTTCGCGACGGCGGCCTGAATATTCTTGGTGCGTTCGGGATCTTCCGCGTTCGGGTCAGTTCCGTTGTCTTTCTTCTCGCTGTCGTCCACGTCAACTTCCACGCCGTCAACTTTCTTCCGGCTCTTGTGGAGGCTGGCACTGATGAACTGGATGTTGGCCTGAATCTTCTCCGCCACTTCCGGAGTGAGATATGTCTGGCAGATCGCATGCATCGTGAACGCGATCCAATTTCTCTGGGTCAAATCCCTGGGAATCGTAGTGCCTTTCTCTTTGCTTATTTTCTGGTGCGCATCCAGCAAACCCCAGAACGCTTTGACCAGCGTGCCTTTGATATTTGCACTCAACCGGGCACTACCATCCAAACCCGAGTTTTCCAAAAATCCAATCATCGCAGCCGATTGCACGGCTCCTAATCGCTTGGTGATTTCCTCTTTGGTCGGCACTTCTGCCGCGCGCTTTTCAGCGTTCCAATCTGCGAAAGGATCGCCCGAAACCTGTTCTACTTTAGCAGGCAACTTTGCCTTGCCTGCTTCCTCAGCTATCTCCATCAAGGCATTTGCAAACGTCTTGTAGACTTGCGGATTAATGGTTGTGCCGTGGTTCTCGTAATACATCTTGGCGGCAGTTGCCAAATCCTCTTTGCTTCCCTTGAGGAGAATATCCTTGAACTGCTCCTTGCTTACCGGGGCAGTATCTTCCTTGTTTGTCAAGGTTATTCCACTCCATTCTACGGCAATCGCAATCAATTTCTCGCTTTCCGGCGAGCTTAACATGGCTGCGACGCCGTGCTTACACAATCTCTTCCTTTCCTTGCACCGTGCCTCAAAATCCGGGCAATTGCATTCCACTTCGTTACTGGCGAACGTCACCGTCCAATCGTGCACGCGCGCCATGGCAAGTATATAATCGGCGAAAGGCTCGACCCACTTCACTTCACTCTTTAAATCGACACCCCGCGCCCACCTTTCTGGCGTCAGGGCGAGTTGCTCGAGTCTCCGCATTTTGCCCACCTGTAAAAAGAAAAAAATTCGCGGGAAAGAATTTACTTCCCCGCCGGGAGCTTGTTGCCCTCGTCGCCCACGTCGATGAAGAAGTCGTACATTTCTCTTCCGGTATTAGCCGCTTTCTGGCCCATGTACCGAATGGAGAACAGCCGGTGTCCGGCTTTCATCAGGTTTGTCAGCTTGGTCTTAAGCTGGGTAAATGGGATGAACGCGCTCTGCACCCACTTCCCCTCGGCCTTCCCGTCCTGGCCCTTGTAGAAATACTGGCACTTGGCGATATCCTTGCCAGATTTGGTCTTCTCAATCGTCACGTCCCGGACCACCACGACCCTGGGCGTATTCTCGTTCCACTCGATGAAGCTCCCGCCATTGCCGGCGTGAACTATGCGAGCGAACTCATCATCTGCATTGCTCATGTTTTCGCACCTCTATAATTAAAGAGAGATTCAGTGTGGGTAAATTCAGTCAAGCTGCCACTCGTTCGCTATGTCCTCGTAGCTTTCATACTTCTCGCGCTTGACTTTGCTTTTCACCAGCATGTCGCTGCTGAGGATTCCCAAGTCGAGCAAATCGAAGTAATTTATTACAAACACAATCTTCAGATTTGGAATCATCATGCCATACTGCTCTTCCGCGTGGAAGTCAAATGGCAGCTTCTTCAAGCACAATGCTCCCAGCAACGGCCACGAGTCCGGATGCTGCATTAGATCCACAGTTTCTTTTTCACCCATGCAATTCACGCTCCAATTCACGCTCCTCTTTTCTCACTCCGGCTTCTATCAACACGAATGCTGCAATCATCCAGCCGAGTACAAACGGCAAAATCCACTCGCCCTCCACGTGGAAGACGACAAAGATCGCGACCACCACAATTGCAATGAATGCGGTGACGTGCCCGGCTACGAGTTCACTTTGCATGCCAATTCCTTCTTTAAAAGAGGAGTAGATTCGGAGGGTTTGGAATACGTGACTACCACTCCGCACGCATTGCAGTGGTATGTTGCCTCGTTCGGGCATCCAATGCACACTTCCCTTAAATGCTTGAACACCGGGTGCTTGACGAGTACAAATTCGTGGTTCTTTTCCACAATAATTACTCCTTCACTTTCAGTGGTACTCCCAAGCGCTTGAGGATGTCCTTCGCAGCTGCGACCATCTCCCCGTACTGCACCTTGCCCATTACCCTGAACAATCCTATGCGGTGCTTCCTGAGGTAGTCGACCATCATCGTGACGGCCGTATTTGGCTGCATGTCCTTGTACTTTGAAGTCGTGCTCGCGAGCTCGAGTACTATCCCGTTCATTACTTCTGAGTCCATATTTTTCACCTTAATACGGTACGTCCGTCTCGCACTTGAGAACGTCTTTTTTACGGTCCAGGCATTCCCTCGTGCACTTGGCGCACTTTTCTTTCTGGATTTTGGCATCCAGGGCCATCTTGTCTAATGCCGACATTTCACTTACCTCCTGCTTATAAATAAAGAAAGATTCGAGGGAATTTAAACGTTACCGTCAATTCCCCTGTATTTGCTGCTCGTCTGGCCTACCTTCTTCTTTCCCGTCTTCTTCCTCTTCCCGTGCACGTAATATCCCAGCCGCTTGTGCTCGGCGGAAGTGCTCACCGCTCGCGTCACCCGTTGCAAATGTCGCCCAGGTACAGCGACGGCTTTTCCTCTCCCTTCTGCCTGCACCTTCCGCAAGCCTCGGGCTCCATTCCATGGCAGCTTTCTCCCGGCGGCGCTCCCTTCCCTTCCCTCCCGGAGCACCAGTTTTGCGTGCCTTCCATCGTGGGCTTCGACCCCTTGTTCTTTGCCACCAACTCGATGAGTAGCTGCATCTTCTCCCCAATCGCGTCCATCTGCTTAGCGAGTTTGCTTTCCTCATCGTCCTCATCTTGCTCCTCCAATCGGGCATAGAGCATGATTTCCTTTGTCCTCAGCACTTCCATGCTCAGGAACATTCCTTTGGCCATCTCCGCGTGCTTCCTTCCTACCTTCACATACGTGCGAGCCTTCCTTCCATCAGGCAGGAGAAATTGGCAGACTTCCACGAACTCCGGGTCCTTGGTGTCCTGCCCCTGTTGCTGGTAGTACACCGGTTTCCCTGGCGCGATGTTCATTTACCCCACCCGGTGTCCCGCTGGCACGCTATATTGCAGCCACTCGCCCATCATATTACTTACGAGCTTGTAATCTACATAACTTGGATTCGCTTCCCTGCCGTCCAAATCTTCCACCCACCCGTGAAACGTCTTGGTGTCGTCGCTTTCCTGATCATTAATGCACGTGACATCCTCGAGTTTCCTGGCCACCACAATTTGGAACGCGAACATCACGCACTGTACCTCATTATTCCTCAAAAACTCCTGAATGTGCGAGTAATCCGTCGTCCCCGCATATCCGTGTTTGAGCTTGACCTTGCCCGTATTGACATCCAGAATGCCAAACACGAAGTGCACGCACGGGAATGCCATCACCATATTTATGTTCAAATTGCGCTCCCCTATCTTGGCGTCCTTCCACTTGTACTCGGCCCACTTCCTCCCCTTGTTGGAGAAAAATATGTGCCCGTTGTACTTTGGATCCGACAGTTTGTCGCACTCCTCGCACCCGTCCGCCACAATTGCATGGAGGTTGTTGTTCGCTGACTTCCTCACGTACGCTTTCTCGTGTTTCGCGAGATGTTCCAGCGCCGCCTCGATATTTTCGTCCACATCCAGAAATTTTACTTCTACCATATCAATCTTTCCATCCACTTTCGCCATGCGCTCGTCGCGCTCGAATTTGTTCTCAAATGTCGCCACATTACCACTTCCTTTCATATAAAAGAACAGTTTGGGAGGGGAATGAATTCACCGCCGGACTCCAATTTTGGGATGATTCATTCTACCCACATTTGCTTCTCTTTAAAAATTTAATCCCTCGCGTAGCAGTACAAGCACCCGTGCTTGCACTTGTTGTACTCCCCGATATCCTTCGATATCGCGCACGTGCACCCGCCTCTCTGGTTCTTGTCCCGTTCCTCCCCCGCGACGCAACTACCCGTGGGGATGATGTCCAACTCTGCCTCGCAGCACGCCCTCAATTGCATGCTCGTGTGGGGCACAATTATCCGGAGCATTTCGTTGACAATCCGCATCCTTTCACTCAGGTCCGGCTGATAGACCTCATACTCGTGTTGCAGCATGCGCTTGACCACCTTCGGGTACAAGTCCATGAAGCTGATGGTGCACGTTTTGGTGAACCCGTCCAGCAGTTTGGCAATCCGCTCGAATCCCTCTTTACTATAGCTGCACCCAGGATCCTCCGCGTTCCGCTTCTTCCAGTGGCAAATGGGATCGTACCGCCACACCACTTCCCCAATCTTGCTCAGGAACCTCGCCTGGGCGCACAGTTGGGGAATCTCGGGCTTCACTCCCGGTTCCAGTGCCCTGTAGCTGTTAATGGTAAACTGGAACCTGTGTTGGTACTTTTGCAGCACTTCCGGGTGCTCGCTCGCGAGATATATCCACGGCCCGTAATCTTTGCTCCACCACGTGAACGTGCTTCCTTCCGGTATTTCCAGCCAGTACTTCCCGTGCGAGTACGGGTTTGTCCAAATAGTCTTCCCGGCAATCATCGCCTGGAAGCACTTCTTCGGGTTAAACGCCGGCAAGTCTTCCCTGCGCGATGCCGATATGTTCATTCGCTGTCACCCATCGCCTTCTTCAGCTTCAAGTACGCTGCATTGATCTTGCACCAGTCCGGGGGTAGATAATCCAGCGCCTCGAGCAGCTCTTCAGCATACTTGTGTGCATTTTCGTAGCTTGCTATTATTTCCACGTTCATTACCCCTTATATCCATGTGCTCCCGACCTGCAGCAGCACTGGTGTTGGTCGTCTCCATTTGCATCCACCCACTGATTCTTGCAGTCGAGCGGGATGCCTTTTTCAGCATCATGTCCTTCTTGCAAGTGACCCAGACATCCTGGGCACAAGGGTCTTACAACCGCTTCTATCCTCGCCGTGTCGTTGTACTTGTACGTTTCGACTATCTCCACGTCAACGAGCGTGATGTCCTCTTCCTTGTACCTCGTCGGTACTGGATAATGTGGTATCGCATTCATCACCTTGATCATGGCAGCTACCATCACCTGGTCCACCAGATATTGCTCGTGGATCAACCACTCGATCTTGTCGATGCTATGTAT
>JBGPSS010000073.1:0-5716 GCA_041490225.1 Hadesarchaea archaeon | reverse complement strand
GTCATAGGTGTTTCTGCTGCCCATGTCGAAAGGATGAAATTCACGCTTCGGCGCCCCACGATGCGAGCCGCTTTTCATCCATCGACGCTCATGCCCCTGCTCGCGCGCGCCATGGTCAACCTCGCGCGAACGTCAAGAAATGGCACATTGCTCGACCCGTTCTGCGGTGTGGGTGGAATTCTGATAGAGGCTGGCTTGATCGGTGCCAAGCCTATAGGTGTGGATATAGACACACAAATGATCGATGGAGCTAGACAGAATCTGGAAGCGTTCGGTGTGAAAGATTATCAGCTGCTCGTCGGAGACGCCCGTCATTTGAACGTGCCGGAGGTTGACGCCGTAGCAACCGATCCGCCATATGGGAGGCAAGCGACGACTGCCGGGGTTGAATTGAAAGAAGTATACGGTGGTGCGCTGCCATCGATTGCGCAAGTTCTAAAACGAAAAGGTTACGTTTGTATCACCTCGCCGGCGGGGCTCGAGCTTGAGGGTATTGCTCAGAGTGCAGGTTTGAGGATGATCGAAAAACATGAACAGCGCGTACATAAGAGCTTGACCCGCAGCATTTACGTTATGAAAAAGAAGTGATAATTTCTGATCTTGAGGTAATCACATGAAGCTTATTTTTCTTGGAACCAGCGGCAGCATCCCAACGGCTCAGCGTGGCTTGCCCGCGATAGCTTTGAGGCGCGATCGAGAGCTTTTGTTGTTCGATTGTAGCGAGGGCACACAAAGGCAAATGGCGCTCGCTGGGTTGAGCCCGATGAGACTAAAAGCAATTTTCATAACGCACCTTCACGGCGACCACTTCTTGGGGCTGGTTGGCCTCGTGCAGACGATGTCGCTGATGGATCGGAAGGAAAAGCTCGAAGTATATTGCCCACCCGAGGGAAAAGAGCGTATCGAGAATTTTCTGCGCGTGCCATATTACACGCTGACCTTTGAAGTGCATGTGAAGGAGCTCAAACCTGGAGATGAGTTGCGCCAGAGTGGTTACAGTATAAAAACCTGCGGCGTCGACCACCCCGTTCCAGCGCTTGCATACGCTTTGCTCGAGGATCAGCGCCCCGGGAAGTTCTATCCCCAGAAAGCCATAGCGTTGGGCGTAAAGGCCGGTCCAGATTTCTCTCGTCTTCAATCGGGAAAAAGCGTAAAGCTGCGAGATGGGCGCGTGGTGAAACCCGAGCAAGTGATTGGCCCACCTCAGTCGGGGCGGAAGATAGTTTACGCCGGGGATACCAGACCATGTAAAAGCATAATCAAATTATCCGAGGGTGCTGATGTGCTGATTCACGATTGTACGTTGGCAGACGAGCTGGCAAAGAGGGCTGCCGAAACGGGGCATTCTACGCCGGCTGGAGCAGCTGAGATCGCGAAGCGGGCGGAGGTCAAACAGCTCGTGCTCGTCCACATCAGTCCACGCTACAAGGATGACTCAGTTCTATTAAAACAAGCCAAACAAATTTTTCCAAATGTTAAAGTCGCGAAAGATTTGATGGAATTAGAAATCAAATTGCAAGGGGCTCAGAAATAGGGGCCAAATAGTCTATTATTTAACCCTCTCTTCATCACCACCCCAATAGTTTTTGTTTTAGACCTAAATAAAATTTTCTAGTCAAGCCCTTCGAAACGTATGCTCACGCCAGGAACCTTCTTGCGTCTGGTAAGTTCAACAAGGAGTGCGACCACTGGTTCGACTAGACGGCTGTTGCATAGTGGTCCGCCGTCTATTGCACGCACGCCTTGAATTTTTTCAGCCAGTTTCATCACCACGCGTTTGGCCTTCCCATCATCTCCGCAGACGACGATATCGCACTCGATCGGTTTTTTGAGAGCTTGGAGGCGTGCGGCGCCAACGGTTTGAAAAGCAGAGACCAATTTGACGCCGTGAGGGGTGAGCTTCTCCATCTCCTCTGCGGCCGAGCCAGCTTCGGATAGCTCGACGGATACAATGTCTCCCTTGAATTTTATTGGTACGACGACGCTGAGGAGTATTTTACCGGCGGTCAGGGCAGGTGCTATCTCTCCCACTATTTCTTTCATAGCCTCGAACGGGACGCTCAACACTATGACATCAGCTGCGCGGGTCGCTTCTAAATTACTCATCCCACGAATTTTTTTTCTGACTTGTTTGCTCATTTCGGCGGCAGCTTTTTCCGCTTTTTCACCCCAGCGTGAGCCGATTATAACATCCTCGCCGGCAATAGCCCAGCGCATCGCCAAGCCGCGACCTTGGGCGCCCGTGCCCCCTATTACTGCAATCATCTTGTCACCCACAAACTTTAGACTATCAACAAGTGGCAAATACTTAACGTCAAGTCCTGCGCTAGTACCCGATTTCCTCAATTGGTTTGCCTTCCCGTGTGCGCGGTGCGAGGTAATCGATCAGTCGCTCTATGTCGGAAGCTTCAATGGTCACGACGATCGGCCCGAGCGGTGACTCGTCGCCTGCGAAGCTGACCTTGCTGACGGTCGTGACCTGCTTGTTGAGCATAAATCGTACAATATTGCCCCGCCTGCTGACCCTCATGACTTTTCGCGCCGAGTCGAGGATACCTTGAAGTCGCAACAATTGATGTAGTCTGTCAAGGGCTCTGGTGTCGGTAGACTCACTAACCAAGTAGTTGTCGGTGAAGTTTAATTGTAAGGTCGGAAAAATCTTCTTTATTGCAGCCTCGACTTTTGTCTTATCTTCTGTAGCCCTAACTTCTGCCTCGACGCGTAGTTTCAAGTCTTGCCACCGATCAAAGATTTTATGAGTTTTGCCGCTTCCTTGTGGAGTTCTGTAAGCGTGTTTTCGTTTACGACGATGTGATCTGCGAGAGCAAGGGCATCTCCCAGCCCCCAGCTGAGTTCGCGCCTATCCTTCTCTTGAAAAACTCTCAGGCCCGAGGCGTCGTCCTGCCTGCCGCGCGCCGTTATCCTCCGATAGCGTGTATTCTGGTTGGCCCACATACTGAGCAAATGGAAGCGTTGCTTGAACGCATTTCTAAATTCTTCAACTTCGGCGATACCTCTTATGCCATCGATAAAAACGGCTTTCTTTCCTCTCCCGCTGCGCTCTATCAGGGGGACGCATCTTTTTGCGATGGCGGCGAGGCTCTCCTTTTGGCGTAGTTCGTTCGCGACAATGCCAACGTTGGTTTCGTTTATCTCAAGCCCGCGACGCTTGACTTCTTCCCAGACAACATCGCCCATTCGAACGCAGGGGATATCTAAACCAACCGCAACTTTTGCGACTTCGGTCTTGCCAGAACCAGGCAGACCAACAACGCCAATGACAACAAAATCTTTCATATTTCAACCACGATCAGCGTCGTGGTGTTCGTGACGCCAGGGATGTTGCGTATGTCGCCGAACACAGTCTTCGTCAGCTTCTCTAAAGAGTCCACATCTATGCGTGCGACTATGTCGTATGGGCCGGCGACGCACTCCGTGGATTTTACTCCATCAATTTTTTTAATTTTTTTGAAAATTTCTGCGGTCTTTCCAGGTTCCACAGATATCAAACTGTAGGCATTAACCATTCCCTACACCTCCTCAAACTACTTAGAATTTGGCTCTTAAAAATTAGTTCTGTCCTCCACAAATTGCACTACTTTAGAAATTCTTTGATTCCGCGGAGCCCGATGATCTTGAGCTCCTCCATCTCAGCTTGCGTCCGTCCCTCCACGACTATGCGCCCCTTTGGTTCAGTGCCAGAGACGCGGATTAAAATCCAGCTACCATTATTGCGGTTGACTCGAAGGCCATCCACTTCGAGCAAATCTTGCACTTCACTGACGTTTTTCGGCAAGTAGTCGCGGATGCCCTGCATGAATGCGGCTTTTTTCTCATCTGGGCATGCGAAGTCCTCATGATAAAATGGGTAATCGGGCACATCAGCCGCAATAATTTTTGATATGGGTTTTCCTTCCATTGACATGATTTCGAGAAGCTTCGCGGCTGCGAGGACACCGTCTATCCAGGGGCCGAAGTCCAAGAAGATGATTTTTCCTGGTTCACCTGCAAATACGGCGTCGTGCTCCTGCATCGCTGCGTGGATGTTGCCGAGGGCAGTACGAATCGTGCTACCTCCGGCCTTTGTGACGACTTCATCTATAGCTACGGATGTGTTTATGCTAGTGATTGCTATCCCTCCTTTTTTGGATTCTATGGTGCGTTTGGCGAAAAGAGCGAGGAGGGCATCGTGTCTGATGAATTTCCCATTTTCATCTATAGCTGCAACTCTGTCGGCGTCGCCATCGTGAGCGAGCCCGACATCCGCGCCCAATTCCGGAACCGTTCGCATGAGGTCTCCGAGGTTCCACGGTTGAGGTTCACCTGGGCGACCAGGAAAATGTCCATCCAAGTGTGAATTTAGTGTCACTACTTTACAGCCGAGTTCGCGGAGCAAATAAGGAGTGACCATCGAACCAGCGCCGTTCGCGCAGTCCACCACGACTTTGAAACCACGCTTCACCTTCACAGCATTCTTGATCGCCTGCACATATCGTGGGATCGCATCGTAGCGCTGCGCTCTGCCGAGCTCATCCCAATTTGCCTGCTTAATCCGCCCTCCAAACATAATCTCTTCTATGGCGAGCTCCTCGCTCGGCAAAAATTCCATGCCCATGGAATTGTAAAAGGCCGCGCCGTTGTCTGGGGGCGGGTTGTGGGAAGCTGTTATTATCGCGCCAGCCTTGGCCCCAATGTCGCGGGTCGTGAAGGCCACACATGGCGATGGCGCGACGCCAATGTCGATCACATCACAACCACCAGCGAGTACCCCCGCTGTGAATGCGTGTCCCAACGTCTCTCCAGATGTGCGGGCATCCCTCGCGATGACGATCTTACCTTCACCTACATAGTTTGCCAGCGATTGCCCCAGCCTCAGCATGAGCTCTGGCGTGACTTTCGTCGCTATTGGACCACGGATGCCACGGGTACCGAAAAGTCTTTTAGCGCTCATCTTATCGCCCAAGCAACTTGGGGATGCCAAGCTCTTCTAACTTGACTTTCGTCGGCTTTCCGTTTCGATCCCAGCCACGAACCGCATAGTATTCATTGAGCATTTGATCGAGATCCTCCCTGCGTAGGTGTACCCCCTTGCTAGGCCCACGCGGCAGCACCTCCGTGAGCAACCTCGGCGGCAAGGTATCGTCTTTCCTCGTGATGCCCTCGCGAATCGCGATCAGGCGCTCGACGTTGTAGACGCGCTCGCCGGCTTCCAAGAGTTTCTTTGAGTTGAAGTTCCAGCCCGTCATCACGGTTATTATCCTAACCATTTCATCGATACCGATTCCACGAGCCCCGAGCACACAAACACCCATTGAGTCGATCACAGCCCGCTCGTTCTGCAGCCCGAAAACCAGTTTCCCTTTGCCCTCAGGTGAGAAGCGGTCGTATTTTGGGTGCATCACCTCCACCCCAAGCGTCCAAGCTTTCAGATGGCAACCACCTCGGCAGGATGTCGCATAGGCTATCCCCATCCCCCATGCTCCTCGCGGGTCGTATGCCGGCAGCTCCATGCCCTTCACGTGCATGGCGAAGTTTTCCGCCCCATGCTTGAGGCGCTTCGCCATCTCACGCACTCCCTCGGCGAGCAAATCGCCGATACCTTCGCGGAGAGCTATTTTTTTGAGTAGCGGTAAGAAAACTTCATGATTGCCAAATTTGAGTTCGAGCCCATCTGTATCTCTTTTTGTGAGCAAGCCTCGTTCGTAGCATTCCATAG
>JBGPSS010000072.1:0-5754 GCA_041490225.1 Hadesarchaea archaeon | reverse complement strand
GAACCCTCGAGAGCGATCCTGCTATTCAAAGTCCTAGTCATTATCTGAGTCGATTAGAGGAAGGCTGGAGTTTGGTTCACCTTATACAACATGGAAATTATTTCAGCCATAATCCAGAGTTGGTTTGGTGGTCCGATATCCGCTTAGCGGATCCTCCTGCGCTCTTTTACAATTTGTGCTCGTGCAGTACGGCAAGATACGACAAGCCAAATTATATCGGAGGCTGGTACTTGTTCGGCACATATGGGCTCGCTGTTATTGGTCCAACATGTGATGGGGGCACCCCCGATGATTTGTATGGCTGGGTTAGAGACAAAAGGTTGGGCGAAGGCTTTCGGGAATATTTTGAGGAGCAGCCAGGTTGGGACTACGTGACAATACTAGGGGATCCAACGCTATATTTGCCGATTGATCCTGATGATACGTGTGATTCCCCGGCGCTCTATTTGCCAGCTGATGGAGCTGAGTCCAACGATCCCACCCCAGTTCTTGATTGGTATCCCGTTAGCGATCCGAGCACCCCGGTCCTCTATGAGGTCTGGGTCGACGATAGCCCGGACTTCGACTTGTATTACGACTCCGGTTGGATATCGCCTGATTATTGGGAGGTGACTCCCGCGCTTGGTGAGGGAGTTTGGTACTGGAAAGTCCACGCCAAGGACGGTGTCGGCAACATCAGCAGTTGGTCCGGCCCGCGCTCGTTCCGTATAGACACGACTGCGCCTTTGGCTCCAACGCTCGTCTCGCCGGTCAATGGAGCGATGTTGAGCACGAGCATGCCCACCTTCGATTGGTCTGATTCCGACGACCCTAGCGGCGTCACATACACGCTTGAGATCGATGATGCCACGGATTTCTCACCTCCTATTTGCCAGAAATCTGGGCTGATGTCCTCCGAATACACGCTCACGGGTTCCGAGGCCTTGCCAGTAGGTACATATTATTGGCGCGTTCTAGCTGTGGATGGAGTTGGCAACCCGAGCTACTGGTCCGAGATCTGGCAGTTCACGATTGTAGCCGAAGCTACGCCGCCAACTTCATCTGTGGATGCGATCTCGCCGTACTGGCGTAACCAAGTGCCATTCACGGTGACCGCGACAGCAAGCGATGATCTGAGTGGAGTCACAAACGTTGAGCTTTGGTATCGCTACTCGCCGGACGACTCTACTTGGGGCGACTGGACATTGTTCGGTGTTGATACTAACAACACAGATGGTTGGTCCTGGTCGTTCACGGCCTCAGACGGCGACGGCTACTATGAGTTCTACTCGGTCGCAATGGATGGAGTCGGAAACAAGGAACTCGGACCCGGAGAGAAATACGTGGAGGACTTCGATGACGCGGCTGGGATGATAGTCATGGGCGGAAATTGGTCGTATACGGAAGGGACATACATGATGAGTGACTATGCCGGGATGCTCGGAACATCCTACTCGATAGATATACCCGAAACAACTTGTGACGAGGCCAGCGTCAGGTTCAAGCTTGGAGATAGTGGAAATTGGACTTATGGTGGGCTTCTCGTGCGCTATGACTCAGCTACCAACAGCGGCATCCTCGGCTTCGCGAGCTCCGGTTATGAGACCGGAACACTGCAACTCATGGAATATGTCAATGGAGGCTATACCGCAAACTATCATTCCATAGAGTATCCAGTTCCATTAGGTGTTTGGAGAGAACTTAAGATCGTTGCAAGTGGGGACGAATACAACCTCTACTACAATGACACCCAATATCTTACCCTGACCTCAACGCTGTTCACGTCTGGACGGGTTGGAGTGTGGTCGTTCCGAGGGCCTGCTTGGTTCGATGATCTAGATATGATCAGCGGCGTGTCTGAAATCGAAGCGGATGCTCAAGCAGGCGTCGACACCACGACGCCACCCACCCCAACGCTCTACCTGCCCACGGATGGCGATATCATCAACGATGCTACTCCGACCTTCCAGTGGTCATCCATCAGCGATCTATCTAGCGTCACCTACACGCTTCAGTACTCGGCAGACCAAAGTTTTCCCGCTGGGTCACGTCGGGCACCTATAACGATTGCTGAACAATCCGGGAGCGATCTAACAGAGTATCAGGTTCGAATCAAAGTGCCCTACGATTCGGATATGCAGTCTGATTTCGATGATTTGAGGTTCACCGATAGTGATGGAACTACTCCACTGAGCTACTGGATCGAGTCGAAGACTGATGACGTCGCAGCGACGATCTGGGTCAAGGTTCCGTTTATCCCCGCGTCACCGTCCGAAAAAACAATCTACATGTACTACGGCAATCCGAGCGTGGTGAGTGCGAGCGATGGAGATGGAACTTTCTTATTTTTTGATGACTTTTCGGACAGTTTCGATGCTAACAAATGGGGTACTTCAATTTCACCAGAAGGTAGTATTTCAGTAAGCGATGGTAAATTGACTGTATCTCAAAATTCGACTTGCAGTATTCCATCAGAGACGCGAATGTGGACGAATAACAATTATTCTAAAGATACAATAACTGAATTTAAGATAAGTCAACCAGACGGTTGGGATGGTGGATGTCGTCAATCTTGGTTTGGCAGAGGTGAGGATGGAACTCAAGGTGGTTTCAATCGAGTGGCTTTCTGGACTTATGAGGATGGACAACGAGGATTTGTGGTTTATAAAGATGGAAGTTCTTCTTTTAGCACCGATATGACAAACATTGACCCCATTAATGAATACATCTTCAAATATGTATGGGCAAGTTCGTCGAGTGCTTCATTATATGTTTACGATACAGATAGAAGTGCTCTCCTCGACAGCAGAACACTCGAAACAAATATTCCGATAGTTGACTTGAGAGTATACTTTTCTACGTATAGTTGGATTTATGGTTCTGTCTCAAAGCTAGTATGTGATTGGACTCTACTCCGTGAATACGCCCCCTCAGAACCGGAGACCAGCCTGGGCAGCGAGGAGGGTCTACAAGACTGGACGAGGACGATCGAGGGCCTGACTGAGAGCACGTACACAGTACCTGGAGGCGAGGCGCTGCCGGAGGGTATATACTACTGGCACGTCCGAGCGGTCGACGGCGCGGGCAATGTAGGTTATTGGTCCGGAGTCTGGCAGTTCACAGTCGCGAATGTGCCACAAGTTATCACCATCACGACCGTCGAACAGTTGCAGGCGATGAACGACAACCTGAGCGACCATTATGTGCTCGGCAACGACATAGATGCTTCCGCCACAGCAGGCTGGAATGGAGGTTTAGGTTTTGATCCGATAGGGACGAGAATAGACGACTACTTTGCAGGAAGCTTCGATGGACGAGGATATACGATTTACAACTTGTATATAAACAGGCCATTCGCAAATAACGTGGGTCTTTTCGGATATATTGGAACGGGGAGTATAGCAAAGAACGTGGGATTGGTAAATGTGTATGTATATGGGTCTTTTTCTGTGGGCGGTCTCGTTGGGTATAATGCTGGAACCGTATCCAACTCATATTCAACAGGAACTACGCGTGGTTTTTATGTTGGTGGTTTTGTTGGGACTAATGATGGGACCATCTCCAACTCATATTCCACGTGTTCTGTAATCGGTGATTTTGTCGCCGGTGGTTCTGCCGTCGGTGGGTTTGTTGGGTATAATTACGGAGGGACTATATACAACTCATATTCAAAGGGGCCCGTAAGCGGTAGTTCTCATATAGGCGGGTTTGCAGGGGCTAACCTTGGAGACATATTTGACTCCTTCTGGGACAAACAAACATCTGGTAAATCAACAAGTGCCGGAGGGACAGGAAAGACGACCACACAAATGAAAGACATCAGGACTTACACAGATACGACTTGGAGTGTGGGATTGACTACTCCCTGGGATTTCGTCGACAATCCTTACGGAGATGAGGGGACTGAAGACATCTGGAACATTTATCCAGCAGTAAATGATGGCTATCCTTTTTTCACTTGGTCGTGATTAAGCAAGCCATACACTTGTTCTTCAATAGTACCTCCACCGTGGACGGGAAGATTGTGTGGAACAACGGCACCCACAGCAACTACTATGATGATTACATGGACGTAGACTTGAACAGCGATGGAATATGAGATCACCCGTACACCCGTACAAAATCCAGCAAGCCTGAGTCAGACTTAAATTTATATCGATTTATCGCCAAGTCCACGCGGTGTTCAGATGCGTCTCCTACTGATCCACGCAAACTACTTGGAGTTCGAGGCGAAGCAGCCCACGCCCGCTGCCGAGGAAATCGCCGAGCAGATGAAGTCTGGGCGAGTAGAGGAGGCGCTCGTCGCTTTTGTTGCAGCCGAGGAAGCGGACGAATCGAACCCAGACGCGGTCGCCACAAACGCGGCAAAGGAAATCGCAGACGTATGCGGGCAGGTAGAAACTAAACGCGTCGTGCTCTACCCATACGCTCACCTCAGCTCCTCTCTGGCTTCCCCGAGCGCTGCGGTCAAAATAATAGATCTAATCCGCGACAAACTTCAGGCTCAGAATTTCGAAGTGTTTCGCCTGCCGTTCGGCTGGTACAAAGCGTTCACGCTTAGCTGCAAAGGGCATCCGCTCAGCGAGCTCTCGCGCACTGTCACAGCGGAGGCCGTCGAAGCTGAAGAAGTCGAAGCGAAGTTGCCAAGCGAATATGTTATCCTCACACAGGACGGCATCGAGCACAAGCTCGACCTCAACAACATCGACGCATGCGAAGCTTTGACGGAACAACCTCTCCTCAAGCAGTTCGTGCTCAGCGAGGAGCTCGGGCAAAAACCAGGCGAAGAGCCAGCGCATGTCAAACTCATGAGAAAGCTTGAGCTCGTCGACTACGAACCTGCGAGCGACACCGGCCACTTCCGCTTCTACCCGAACGGCGCACTAATCAAAAATCTGCTCGAAGAACTTGCGATCCAAGTCGCAGACGAACTCGGAGCGAGCAGGATCGAGACACCAGTCGTGTACAAGGAGGATGAACCGGATATCGGCGAGCAGGCGGCGCGCTTCTACCAGAAGGACTATAAAATCAGATTGCCTAACAAAACTTTGCTCCTCCGGTTCGCCGGTGACTTTGGGCTCTTCCGGATGATGAAAAACACGATGATGAGCTACAAGCAGATGCCGGTGCGGATATTCGAGCTCTCCCCATCCTACAGACTCGAGCAGAGTGGCGAGTGCATCGGCCTGAAACGTATGAGAGCGTTCACCATGCCGGACATCCACTGCTTCTGCAGAGACCTTGAACAGGGGCTCGAGGAATATGAGCGTCTGTTCATGAAATACACGAAGCTTGTCGATGCGATAAAAATCGACTACGTCGTCGCCTTCCGCGTGGTCAAGGAATTCTATCTGCAACACAAACACTTCATCGCCCGTCTGTTGAAGCAGATAAAAGCACCGGCGCTCATCGAGTTGCTGCCGGAGCAGAAGCACTACTGGATGATGAAACACGAATTTCAGATGATCGATTCGGTCGGTGGGAATGGGCAGCTCTCCACCGTGCAACTCGACCTCGAGGATTCCGAGCGATACGGCATATTCTACGTTGATGAAGATGGGAAGAAGCGCGGCTGCATAATTTTGCATTCTTCGATGGGTTCCATCGAGCGGTGGATGTACGCGGTGCTCGAGGAGGCGGCAAAACAACAGAAGGCTGGAAAGGCTCCGAGTCTACCACTGTGGCTCTCGCCAACGCAAGTCAGGTTGATTCCCGTGAGCAGCGAGCACCTAAAATTCTGTTTGAATGTCGCTGAAGATATCGAAAAGAAAAATG